>JAUPLZ010000339.1 GCA_030836705.1 Campylobacterota bacterium | reverse complement strand
TAAAATGGCTGGGGCATTTTATATAATGAAGTAAAAAGTAGTGAAATGATTTCACTACTTTTTTAGGTCTAAAAGCTGTAGAATTTGAAAAAAATATACTATTTTTGAATTGCCAAAGCAAGATCTTTCTTGTATTCAACAGCTAAATCTTCCGGAGCAAGTATCTGGATAAAGGGGATCCATTTTTTAATAAATGGGAGTATTTCAAGAGATCTAGTGTATGAAATACTAATTTCAATACTCCCATCCTCATTTTTTTTAATAAATTTTTGAGAAGGAAAAAACTTTTTCCTATTTTCTGAAAAATATAAAGAGGCTTTTTCGATATCAATTTTTAAATGTGCGGTTTTGATTTCAACATTATATAAAGTAAGTGCATTTTGCATATTTAGAAAATAATCTTTGTATTTATCTAAAACACTTCTTTGATAACTATTTTTATCAAATGTTTTCATCGAGCTTTCTATAAATGATATTCTTAACAATCTAAATTCTTTCTCTTCCGTTTCAATGGCTAAGTACCAATTATTATCGCTAAAAACAATTTTTAAACATTTTGCATTATCTATTTCTTCAATTTTATCTTTCAATTTTGATTGGATTTTTCTATACTCTCTATTTTGTACAGCATTTTTTAGATCCATAAAAATATCTTTTTTATCTCCTTCAAATAGTTCAAACGGATAATTTACAAATATATAAGGACTATTTTGTTTACCAAAACCTGTCTGAATTTCTTTTTTGTATTCACTTGAGATGCTTTCAATAGTTTGAGGATCACTTTGTAGAATTTGGGGAACAATCCAGTCATATGCAGAATTTGAATCAAATAATTTTTTTAGAATAACTTGAGGATCTGTTAAATAGTAAACCGTCACTTGTCTTATGCTGTCTTTTTTATGTTTTTTTACTTTGTTAATTCTTCCATCAAAAATAGTTTCTAATTCTCTCAAATAACGACGCAGAGTTATTTCGGGCAAGTCAAGCTCAGATTGCAGGAGTTTGTCTGACGAAAATAATTCTTCACCTGATTCTAGCTTTTGCATCAAAGTTAGCAAAGTTTTTATTTTATAGTTATCACTATTTTGTTTATTGTTTTTAGTAAGCATAAGTTTTGAAATATCCATTTAATGTGCAGAATTTGTACATTTATGATTATACAATTTCGACATAAAAAAATAAAGGAGGTTTCAATGAACTTGAAACTGGATGTAAAAACAATTTTGGCTATTCTTCCTGTAATTTTTGCGGCTCTTGAAGCTTATGCTAATGCTCAAGAGGGTGCTAAAAAATCCTAATGCTTCAGTAAAACCTGAAGCAAATAGAAAAAAAATAAGTATAATACAATCAATTAATGGAGTTAAATATGAATAATAGTGTTAAAAAAACAATCGGATTTTCAAACTTTAAAGCTTTTGGAGAAAATGTACAAACTTTTTCACAAAAACCAATTACGCTCATTTATAGCCCAAATAGTGTCGGAAAATCGAGTGTGATTCATGCAATAGCATATCTTCATCATTTGATTCAAGGAGGCAATCCTGATTTATATGCAACAAATAGGCTAGGTGATACTATCAATTTAGGTGGTTTTAAAAATTTTGTGCATAAGCATGAAACTGATAGAGATATTGTATTTCGAATCAATATCGATGATGCAAGAGATTTGTTTAATGAATACATGAAATTGGGTCAAAATAAAACCTTATATTGTTATGATTTGGATCGTCTTAATAATTATTTATTTCACGAGTCTGGAACATCGGTTGGCGTTAAAATAAAAATCGGCATTTCTCACGATGAAGCTGATGATATGTTAAGCACGGAGGTATCCTATTTTATCGATGATAAGTGGATTTTTAAAATAGACTATTTACCATCTAAAAGTAAAATTAAAATAAATAGTGAACATCAGCTAGCTGATTTAATTTGGAATTCAAAATATACTTCTTTTAGTATTAAAAATCCTTTGCCGTTGAACTATAAAACAATACTTAATGAGGAATATGATGAAGTTATTTTTGGAGTAGAATTTTTCTCTATCCCAAAAGATTTAGTAAAAAAGAGAGGGGTTGAATCATCTCATAATTATAAAGTATTTCGTGAAAATTCTCTTTTTTTAATATCATATTTAAACAAAATTATTTTTTCACAATATAATCATACAACAAACGAGGGTACGCCTCCGTTCGATTATTTGGCACCTCTAAGATTTTATCCGGAAAGGGAGTTTTCTATTAAGAGTGCTAATCTTGCGAAAGATTATCGAAGTGGAGAACCGATAAGCAGTGAAAACGCTTGGTATTTCTTAGGTGAAAAGTATGTGATCGGTGAGATTGTTAACGAGTGGCTCTCTGATGCCAACAAGCTTGCTACTACATATAAAATCAGACATCTTAAGCTGGTTGATTTAAAATCTATTGAGGATTTAATGCAAACTCAAGATTTTAATAATTTAAGCAATGATGAAAAAATAAAACAACTTTTGTCCAAAGTTGAATCTGAAAAATTGGTTTTTCAGGATTTAAAAAAAGGTGTGGAAATCAACAATAGAGATTTGGGTCTTGGAATATCACAAGTCATACCTATTCTTGTGGCGGCAAATGCTTATTCAAATACAACGGTTGCAATAGAGCAGCCGGAATTACATCTTCATCCAAAGGCACAATGTGAGTTGGCAGATGAATTTATCAGAGCTTATCATAAGGAAGGAAATTCATTTATTCTAGAGACTCACAGTGAGCATTTACTGCTTAGAATTATGAAACGAATGCGTCAAACAGCCAGTGGCGTCATGCAGGATGAATTATTAAAACTAACCCCTGCTGATGTGTGTCTTTTGTATATTGATACGGATGAAGATGTACCTCTTATAAAAGAGTTGTCACTTTCTGAAAGCGGGGATTTATTGGATATATGGCCAAACGGATTTTTTGAAGAACGCTTAAATGAAAGGTTTGATTTCAATGATAAATGAATGCTTCATTACCCCTCAGGTTTTCAACAAGGAATACGATCGTTGCCTTTTTGCTACACTAAGAGATATAAAACGATATGGGGTTTTACTCAAGATACATCATAAGCATTGGGTAGAGATTATCGGTCAATATGGCATTGAAGAAAGAATAAGAGAGTTGTTGCTAAATATAAAAACTATTAATATAAATCATAAAATTCTAACAAAAGAGTATTTTGAAGAAGAACAATGGTGCGCATTAATAGAAAAGCTTAAAAAGTTGGAAGAAATAGATAAATCTTCGATAGTAGTTGCTACAAAAGGGCAAAGAATGTGCAAACTACCAGAAGAGTTAGATTTAAAAAGGGACAAGTATTTTGAAATACAAAATGAAGAAGCCTTGAGAGAATTATCACCTATTTTAAAACATTCTCAAAAGATAACCATTATAGATCCTCATTTAAATTTGAAATTGACTCGCTATAAGGATGCGCTCAAATTGATTTATAATTTATCCACTCAATCTCGCACACAAGAAAGAAAAAAAGAATTAATAATACATGTTAAAGTGCCAAAGTATCAAAACGAGATAACAGGACCACAAGATTATTTCAATAAACATAATGACATATTTTCAAAATGGAATAATATAAATTTTAAATTCTTTATATGGGATGGAGAGTTACACTCAAGGCTTTTATCTACTGATTTATGCCATTTGCAAATGGATGATGGAATCAATATACAAGATGATGATCATAAAAAAGGTGCTTTGTGGACTATTATAGACGACGATACGGCCAATAGGATGAAAAATAAATTTGATAAAGCCGCGAAAAACAAATATAAACCTATACATATGTATGAAAATGGCAATTGGTATGATTGGAATTCGGAAGAAGACGATTGGAAAAAGATTTCGAAAAAATGAAAAATGGAATCTTTAAAGCCTTTATTTTATGTTAGGAACAATAATGAATAAAGAAACATTAAAAAATGAACTTCAGACAGATTACTCAACTTATACTACAAATGATAACTATCCATTTTTTCATAGGATAAAATTTGACAGTACTAACATCTATCTAACGAAAACAAGTTTTTCAAATAGAATTAGGGACAATGGCTTAGCAATTTATGAAGATCCATTATTGGGCGCAAATTACCAAGGATTTTATAGATATTTCCCTTGGTCTGATATTCGAGCTAAAGAATTTTTACAATTTGAGTTAGGAGCTGACCTTACGCACTAAGGCACTAAATTTGCTTGATGTGATTTATGGCAAAAGATTATTTAGAACTTTATACAGATTATTTGATTAGCAACAGAGGTTTGGCAACAGCAACAGGACTATCAGCGATGACGGATGGAGAGGTGAGTCATGACCAGATTACAAGGTATTTATCTGGAGAGCTTTTCAATTCCAAGCAGTTGTGGAAAAAGGTTAAGCCTGTTGTACGCGAGATTCAAAGCGATGATGCGTGCATTATTTTTGATGATACCATTCTTGAAAAAGAGTGGACAGATGAGAGTGACATCATTTGTTGGCATCATGACCACACCAAAGGTCGGAATGTAAAGGGGGTTAATCTTTTAAATATGGTCTATCATAGCAATGATGTGACACTTCCTATCTGTTTTGAGGTAATTCGTAAATATGCCTACTGTGATCTCGAAACTAAAGAGAAGAAGCGTAAGGCATCTATTTCAAAAAATGAGTTGATGAGGGATATGTTTAAAACAGCACTAAGTAACCATATTCCCTTTAGATTTGTGCTGATGGATATCTGGTTTGCTGCTACCGAGAACTTTGAATATATTACAAAACATGCTAAGGATTTCATTACCGCTGTGAAGTCCAACCGTTATTTTGCTCCATCCTTGCAAGATAAATATCAAGGTCAATTTCACCGAGTAGATTCATATGAACTTGAAGATAAGCAAAGTGTGCGTGGCTACCTTAAGGGCTATGATAAAGAAGTTCTCTTGGTTCGCCGACTCTTTACAAACAAAGATGGAAGCACTGGTATGCTAAATCTCATCTGTTCAGATGTATCACAAGGTGGTGACTATGTCGCAACAATCTATGAAAAACGATGGAAAGTTGAAGAGTATCATAAGTCACTTAAATCAAATGCTGCTTTGGGTAAATCGCCTACCAAGACAATCACAACACAAATCAATCATATTTTCTTATCAATAATGGCAGTCTTCAAGCTCGAATGCTTGAAAATCAAACATAGTCTGAATCATTTCGCAATTAGAGCCAAGTTGTTTATAAAAGCCAATCAGGTTGCTTTTACCGAACTTCAAAGGTTGAAGGGTGCGTAAGGTCAGTTATAATTTTTATTTAAAAAAAGGTATGTGGTGCTTGAATACATAGAAAATAGAATTTGGTTTTTAGGGCATATTTTCAATGAGAAATGTAGCGAGTTTAAAGATTCTGAAATATTTCAGCCATTACACTTTAATAATTACTCTAACGGTGGTGAAAAGCTATCTTTTATATTTTTAAATATAGAGGAAGATGAAACATTAAAAAAATTTAATGAGGTTTATGATGAATATGGCTTAGAGTGTACTCAAGTGGTCTTTACATTTTTAAAAAATGGTTGCGTAAACATTATAACAAAATATTCAATTAGTGAAGATTCAAACTTTCTTGCCAATTATGATAGCATTGGTGGCAACTCTTTTCAAAAAAATTCTGATATTATTTTTGAAAAGCTAGAATCTCTTAAACAAGAAGAGATCCAAAAAAACCGTATCATACTCAATTCAAATATGACTTGGGGAATTCCAAATATTTTACTTAGCGATAAAAAACCAAATGATTATGACGGATTCCATTTGTATTCAGTTTTATATACTCAAAACATTATATTTTGTGATGAAAATAAAATAGGCAATATTGAATTAGTAAATCTACTAAGAGAAGAAAATAAATTACTAGTTAATCATGATTGTGATGTTTTTAGTGAATGGGGTATAAGATTGTGGAAGATTAAAGAAAACACAAATTTTAATATTAATTTACTAGATTCTGAAATTGTCCATTTATCAAAAAAAGTGATCACTATTGCTGAGTTAAATTTCTTTACAATTTTATCTCAAAAAATATTATATGATGACAAATTAAGAGATGATTTATGTGTTGATTCACTTGAATTTTTAATATCTTCTTATAGAACTTTCTATCAATTAAATGATTTAATATCTCAAGATTTTGATGAATTTACAAACAATTTTAATACTCTTAGTTTTAAAAAAGATAGTTTTTCAGAATATATTGACTCAAAATCAGTTAGTGAAACGACTCTTTTGCAGCTAGCTAAACATTTAGAATCTAAAAGAACTGAAAAATCCAATCAACTTGTTCAATTTATCTTAGCAATAATTGGTATTTTGACTGTATATTCGGTTATTACGGATGTGACATCATTTCTACCAATTGATGATAGAGAAAATATAAAATTTACACGAATTATTTTTTTATCTCTAACAACTACATTTTTACTAAGTCTGATTTATTTCATAATGCCGCCATTTTTTAAAAAGAAAAAGTAGTAAGAGGCTTAAGAGCTTATCATTAAGGCTATTGTAAGGGTAGTATATTTATAATTCCAGCCGTTTTACAAACAAATTGGGGTATCGCCAAGCGGTAAGGCAACTGGTTTTGGTCCAGTCATTCAGGGGTT
>JAUPLZ010000338.1 GCA_030836705.1 Campylobacterota bacterium | reverse complement strand
CTTATGTTTTACTCTACTATCAAATTGAGGATTAGTTTCAAGTAGCTTGTTTTTAATCCTACTTATTGAAACAAGAGTAAAACATAAGCCTAAAAAAATGAAAACGAATACAGTAAAGGGCGAAAAATAAGCCCTTTTTTGAATTCTTAAAGATAGCAAAATACCCCTTATAATAAATAGCAAGGTAGTCTAAGCTTTTAAGAGTTTCAAGACTAAAAAACAAGCCCTAAGCCCTGATAACAAGGGGCTTTATACGATATGCGAAACACCACTTTAAGAAATGAAGTTCTTAATAGTTCTAAAAAAAAGAGTATAAAACACTATGGATATTCTACATGAATTAGAATTATTTATTGATGATTTTAATCAAAACAATAACTTAGATTTTGCAATAGACACGATAAGAATAGAATTTCAAAAACAATACAAACAAAACAAACTAAACGAGATAGGCAAATGGAAAAAAATCAACTCAAAAGATAAAAAAATTATGAGCAAATTAAAAAAGAGGCTTACGGCTGATGAGGTAACAAGCGCTTATCAATTAGAGAGAGAAAACATCTACTATTACAATTCATCAACACCGCCTAAATATCGCCACGCTACTTTAGTTATATTCGGCATGAAGCAATACCACAAAGAACCGCCAAAGAGATACCTCATCACAAAGATATTATCAATATTAAAAAATGTCTCAAATATTGATATTTGCTTAGATATTCCACACGCCCCGAACATTGAAGCGCTTAAAAGATATTTTGACTTAAAACAGTACATTAACAAAGATGGAATATTTACTGATACTTTTTATATCAACCGCCCTGATATCGCCATGATAGAAAAAATCACTATCTACAACAAAGCATTAAAAAACAGTTTAGAGTATATTTTGTGGCGAATAGAGGCAAAAGCTATCATTCCAAACTTTAGATTTTTAGCTTTACCGCTCGGTGAGTTAAAAGAGTTAGTACAAATTGCAAAGAGTTAAAAATGACTAAAGAAGATGTAATTAAAAAAATAAAAGAGATTCTTTCAAAAGATGAGAGATTTAAAGATGTAAAATTAGAAGTAATTTTCAAAGAGAAAAAGAAAAATACTATCACATAACTATTTAATAGTACAATACAGCTATAATATACTACAAAAAGGCTATTTTGTGATAATTTCTATTGATGAAGAGTTGTTTAATAAGGTTTTGCAAATCGTAAAAAGTAGAAATTCAAATATCTATGATGAGCTTACAAAAATAAAACCGTTGCAAGATTCACAAATCGACTCACTACAAAAAGCAAGAGACATAAAAACAGATAGAATCAAACAGAGCATTAAAAACGCCCTGCAAGCCCTACAAGCTCAAAACATAACCCCGACTAAGTACAAAGTACACAAAGAGACAAAAATCGCCTATACAACGATAAATAAATATTACAACGACATTTTAAAAGAGCTTCCATGAACGAAAAACAAAGAGATTTTATCCTGCTTAGAGCTAACGGGCTTAGTTACGACAAAATAGCCCAAAAGCTCAAAACCTCAAAAGCAACGCTTATTCAATGGTCAAAGCTATTTGATGAAAATATCCAAGAGGTACAATTTCACGCTTTTATTCAAATCAAAGAATCGTATCAATGGAGCTTAAAAAGCAAATATGAAACACTCTTAAAGCAGTTACAAAAAATAGATGATGGGATTCTAAACGCTGATTTATCTCAATCAAGCATAAAAGAACTATTTACAATCAAAAATCATTTAGTTTTAGCGCTGGAGACGATAGAGAAAAAAATATCTATAAAATCTCATGTAGTAACCACAAACGCTTTAGGGGATAAAGAAGATATACCCATGAGATTAAGTGAGGTATAAAATGCGGTTACAACCGCTTATAGGGGTTCGACATAATGTCGAGGGTAATCTTGTACACGATACGAGTTTTTCGTAGCGTACCAAAAATAGGGGTTCGACATAATGTCGAGGGTAATCCATGAGATTATTTGAGGTTTTTGATAAATTTATCAAAAAGTCCTCACTTGATAAAAAAATCAAATGAGGTATAAAATGCAGTTGCAACCGCTTACAAGCCTTAAAGAGCTTCAACCCTTACAAAGTATCAAACAACTATCAAAAGAGCCGTTACAGCCAAGAAAGAGCCAACTACTAAGCGAGATAGAGTTTCATCGCTACACGGCTAATCTATGCTTATTTACGATGAGAATATTAAACGGCGAGATACAAATCAAAAATAGTGATGAAATTTTAGGCATATTAGCAAATGAAGTGATGAAAGCGACAAAGCAACTTAATAGCAAAGATTTTTATTTTGATAACAGCTTTACCAAAAAAACAACAAAAGAGTTTTACGAATATGTAGGATTAAAGCCTAAGCATATTAAAACTAAGTAGAACCGAATCAATACCAAAAAATGTTATAATTTATATGGGCTTTTGGTTTATGTTACGCTCAATGTTACACCGCTAAAAATACGAATTTAACAAATCGTTTCTACAACTATGTTTATTCGGTATAGTTCGGTAGAGCTATACTCCACCATTCAATCATCTAACAGAATCCAAAACAACCCAAAAAACCCTCTCCAACAAAGGCTTTCTTTCAAGTTATCAATCTAAAAATGATAAAGGCGAGCCAAAAGAATATGATTATGCAGTATCCGATGCCGACGGCTT
>JAUPLZ010000337.1 GCA_030836705.1 Campylobacterota bacterium | reverse complement strand
TGGTTTGCATTTATTTTTTCAATAGATAAGAGTTCATTAGTCATTTCATCGAGTTGAAACAACGCTTTTTTTAAGATTTTTTTGTATTTGCTATCTTCTATCATCTCTATTGCTATTTTTGATTTTGCAATAGGCGTTTTTAGCTCATGTCCTATGTCCCTGAGAAGTCTTTGTCTAGATGTGATTAAATCTTCAATATTTTCTGCCATCGAGTTAAATGTTTTGGCAACTTCACCTATTTCAGCCTTACAGCTTGTTTTGATTCTTACGCAGTATTGCCCCTCTCCAAATCTTTTTATACTTTTGCTTATCTCTTTTAGCGGATATGTCATTTTTAAAATTATAAAAAACAGAGTCATTAAAATGAGTGTATTTATTAAAATCATATAATTTAAAAGTTTTTTATCTTCAAAATTTTTCTTCTCAAGTTGCTGTAGAGCAAGTACCTCATCATCAAGATATTTCATATACAGCAGATATTTGTCATCTTCATATTTTAAAATTTTTATACTTGAGAGTGCAGTAGTGTATTCATATATTTTTTGAGATGATTTTAAGTAATATTCTTTATCTTCAATAATCTTAAAATTCAGTTCTTTAAATTTTTTTTCCAAATTTAAAGTATCACTATCGGTTAAATATTTAAACAAATCTTCTGAAATATGAATATATTTATCTTCTAAAACGGTTTCAATGGTAATTTGAGTTAGTTTATTTGCTTTATATGATACAAATATCATTGAAGTCAAACTAACAATAAACAAAACTATAACTCTACTAAATATTGACATGATTCAACCTATAAATTTATATCCAATTCCCCACACAGACTTTGTGTATCGAGGATCTGAAGGGTCATCACCCAACTAGTGTCTTAGATTGCTTATGTGCATGTCAATAGCTCTCTCTTTTGAATTATATTCTATTCCGGCAACGGCATTTGTTATGGACTCTCTTGATAATGGTTTAGATATGTTTTTTAAAAAAAGATGCAAAATGTCATACTCAATTTTTGTTAAATCAAGCAGCAAGCCATCTATTTTAATCTCATGAGAAGTTTCATTTATCTCAAAATCACCTATTATTTTGCTTTGGTTTGTATTTCTTCTTAAAATTGAATTTATGCGTAAAACCAGCTCTCTTGGCTCATAAGGTTTTGCAAGATAATCATCAGCGCCAAGATCAAATCCCAATATTTTATCGCTCATCTCTCCGCGTGCAGAAGATATGATAATTGGAACATTTGACATGGCTCTGATTTTTTTACATACATCAAATCCATCCATTTGAGGCAACATTAAATCAAGAACAACAACTGAGTATAAATCTCTATTTTTTTCAAGATGAGATAACGCATCATTTGGTTTATCAAAAGAGTTTACATGAAACTCATAGTTTTGAAGATAATCCCCAATAAGCGTCTGCATATCCAAATCATCTTCAATAAGTAAAATATTGTGCATTACTCCACCTTCCATTCATCAAAATATTGTGTAAACTCTTCTCTTTGCTTTTTGCTTAAAACAGTATGAATATTTTTTAAGAGTTTTATTTCTATCTCTTTTGTTTTTTCATACAGCCCATTGTATAGTTTGTTTAACTCTTCTTTGTTAAAACTATCTTTCATAAAAACTTTCTTTATTTCCTCATCAATATTTTCTTTAAAGTTTCTATACTCTTTTAAATCTTTTTTGAACTCTTTTAAAATTTTTTTTATTTTTTCATTTTGTTCTTGTGATAAATTTAAATGTGAAAGCTCTTTGTTAATATGCTTTTCATCATGATGCTCAAAATTATCAGAAAAAAGACCGGTAACAATAAAAAATAGTATTAAAAATTTCATAACTAGACTCCTTTTGCTATTTGAATATCTCTGTCATTGAGTAAGCCGCGTTCTATATTTTTATGACACGCCTTGCAGTTTGATATATTACCAACCTTTTTGCTTTTAAAGATTGATTTGTCTATGGCATCGTGCTTTTTTTGCCAATACTCTGTTTTTGTTATAGCAATTGTATCACTATTTTTTATACTTTTTGAAATTTTCCAAGCAGACTCTTTTGTTGAAGTTTGCGCAGAATTTTTAACTAAGTACTCTTTTATGGAGTTTTTATCCGCTTCATCAAGCGAGGCATCATCTCCAAAATGGTTCTCTAAATCATCCATCATTTTAACCCAAGACTCTTTTGGAAGCAGATAGGGCGGGTAAAGGGTGTGACAACTTATGCACTCTTTATAAAATCGTTCATGCTCAGCTTTATAATCAACCTCTTTATTTGAATCTTTTATCAATATGTTTGATGGAGTCAAAAGAAGATATGTAAATAGAAAAAGCGGTAGTCCAATCCATAAAATTCCAAAAAACTGTTGAAATTTTGTAAGCTTTAAACTTTTGCCATCACCATCTTTATATCCGCATATCATAGACTCTACCGCTTTTGATTTGTGCAAAACTTTGTCCATAAGTGCACCCGCTATATGAATGAAAATAACAAACATAAAGGCATTTGTAAAAAACTCATGCAAATCTTCAAAAAAATCCATATCTTTATAGCGTGAAGTGTTTAAAAAAGATAAAACACCCATGCCCTCCTGCGTGCCAAAGACGACAACTCCGCTTACAACTGAGGCCAAACCTAAAATAATCATGGCTACTATTGCCCAGCTAGAAGCTGGGTTATGCCCCGCATACTCTTTTTTGTTGCCAAAGACATTTGACATGTACTCTTTTAAATCTTTTATATTGAAATTAAAATCTTTAAATTTAGAGTGTTTAACATCCAAAAATCCCCAAACAATGCGAAATAAAAGAAATAAACCGATTGCGTAGCCAATTATTGCATGGTAATCAAGCAAGTTTTCAAATTCCGCTATTAAAAAAATCGCACAAACTGCAATGATTAGCAGTATATGAAAGAGCCTTGTAAAAAGGCTCCATATATAAATCTTAGTCATTTTCCCATTTTCCGTAATTTGGAATATTTATCTCTCGCTCACTGTACGAGCCTTTGTCAGCTTTTGTGTGACAAGCCATACAGTTTGCCAAAGATTTAACATCTTTTTGCTCTATGAGCTTTGGTTTTATCCCTTTATGCTCTTTTATAAAATAACCTGTT
>JAUPLZ010000336.1 GCA_030836705.1 Campylobacterota bacterium | reverse complement strand
TTTTCTTTTTTTAATGCCGTCGCGATTGTCTATAAGCCCATATCCGGGAGCTATAAGCTGATGCCAATAGATGGTTTTAATATGCGTAGTTGAAATAGCAAGCAGATAATAACGAACCATAAAAGCCATATAGTCATCCTCGCTAACGCATTCATGCCCGCTAGTCGGAGCATACTTCCCTGTGTTTTTTATAGGCCAGTTGGTTTCGGTGATGTAGATATTGTTACTTTTCAGTTTAGGCGAGAGTACGGCAATGGATTTTAAAAGATTGATTTTCTCTATAAGGCTAAAAATCATCTGCTTATTTTCAGGCGCACCTCTTCTGTCAACATAGAGCAAAGATGAAAGCCCGTCATATTTGATATTAAAAAAATTAAAAAGAGCTCTTATGGTCACATGATATTCAAAATCTATTACAGACGGACCGATTAGTTTTATTTGAGGAAAGTTTTTGTCTCTTATTTTTTGGACTGTTTTAAAAAACAGAAGGTACTCTTTTGGAAGCGCAAAGCCCCATTTGATTCGGTTGATGGCATTGCCTATTTGGAATCTATTTGAGTATTTTGATAGCGTGTCAAAAAGTATTGTTATGTCTTTTTCCAAAAGAGCTTTGTCGTCTATATGGGCTCTATTTTGAATGACATTGAACATAATATTTTTATTTTGAAAGCTTTTTGCAAAATTGGCGTATTTTGATATGTTTTTTATATCGTTCAATGGAATTCGTATCAAAATCTCTTCAACTCCAAGCTCATTTATAAGCTCTGGTGATATTTTTGGCTCTTTATCTACATTTACGCTCATGCCGAAGATGTTTTTTGGGCTAAAATCTGGATTTTTTTTAAATCCAAAAAGCCACCTTATGAAAATAATAGGATAGATTAGGATTATTGTAAGTGCGGATATAATGATATCCGCTGGATATTTTTTTCTAATAGAACGCTTGTATTTTTTATCTCTTATATGAAGAGGCTGGTCGGATAAATTGTCCCATCCGACCATTTATTCACTTATAAGTTCATCAGTGTATATCGCAAATCCGCAGGCTCTGCTATCGTCCGCCTGATAGTTTCCGCCCATTGCGATTAGCTTGTTTTTATGGATGCATCTAAAAAAAAGCTCATCATAATATTCAAGTTGTGCATGGTAAATAGGAGTTGCTATAACTTTATTTGAATTTATTGCTTTTGCGCTATCGTAGAGTTTTTTTAGCTCCGTTTTTAAACTATCCGGCACCTTGTCAATCACCATCAAAAGCTCATCGGCAAAACTTACTTTTATAAGCTCATCGAGCCAAGCTATTTTGTGAGAACTTAATAACTCTATATTGTGGGATTCAAACTCTTTTATATCGATTCCCGTCTCATTGGAAATTATCTGCGGTATTTTTATATTTCCGATTTGAACAAAAAACTCTTTTTCAAACTCACTCAATAAAGACGAGCATAGATTGGCTACTTCGGAAATATTTTTATTTTCAATCCACTCTGCACCCACTTGATGTTTTTCTGTTGTCGGGTATTTAAAAACCGGCTGAACATAGAACCATTTTTTGTGTTCCGTGCTTCTACCTAGTCTTTTTGTAATAAGTCTTACTATATCCTGCGCACTATCGGCTCTTAAAGAGACTTTGTTGTTGTTTGTATCACTAAAAGTGATAATCTCTTTTTGGTTTGCTAGAGTTTGATAGTATGAAAAATAGGGCGTTAGAATCTCTTCAAACCCATTTCTATAAAAAATCTCAACAAATTTATTTTCTATCTCTCTTTTTTTCTTAGCTGTTTTGCCAAAATAAAGCCTAGAACCTTGCGGTATAGCGAATTCGTTAATCATTAGAACTCTTGAAAAAAGCTTGAGAAAAAACTCTGGAGGCTGTTCCGTCAAACTCTCTTATTTTTAGTTTATCAAGCGCAAGCTCTACGCTGTTTAGCGCCCATGATATTTCATATGGTTTTATAAGTCCCATATTGTTTATTCTAAATATTTTTCCGCTTAAGTGATCTTGCCCGCCCGCTAAATTGGCTTCAAAGTCATTTTTTATAATCTTTCTAATCTCATCCGCTCTTTCATGATAATCGGTTGTCATAGAGAGTGCAGGGTTTTTTGGATAGATATTAAGACCTATGGATTCTAGTGCTTTTGTCGATGCTTGGTGTCTTTTTTTTGTTATTTCATAAAGATTTTCGACGCCAAGTTGAAAAATATCGCTCAAAATAGCATCAAGCCCTTGTATCAAGGTTGTAACCGCAGTATAAGCGGTGGTGTTTTTTTTCTGCACTTTAAGCTCTGACGCTAGATTAAAGTAATAACCTCTTGGATTCTTTTCGATAATTTCAACTGCTTGTTTTGAAAGACCTATCATCGCAAGCCCCGGAGGCAGCATAAATGCTTTTTGGCTTCCGGCTATAAGTGCATCAATATTTGAGATGTCTATTTTTTCTACGCCGACTGTTGTTATTCCGTCGGTAATTATTTGTATATTCGGATTTATCTCTTTTGCTGTTTTGGCTATCTCTTCAGCCGGATGTCTTAATCCGCCTGCTGATTCGCTTATTTGAACTGCTATGGCGTCAATATCAGGATGATTTTTTAGAGCGGTTTTAACATCATCAATGGATGCCGGAGTATCCCACTCGTATTTTAGTTCAACGGTTTCAATATTGAACGCTTTTGCGATTTTTCCAAATCTTTCGCCAAATTTTCCTGCGTTTACAAATAAAAGCTTCTTTTTACAAAGATTTGTAACAGCAGCTTCCATAGCGCCGGTTCCAGTTGAACCTAGCATGATAACTTCATGCGTGCCAAAAATTTTTAGAAGTTTTTCTCTTGCGCTTGCAAATATTTTTTCAAACTCTGGAGTTCTATGATGAAGTGTTTGTGTTGCCATGGCTTGGCGAATATTTTCAGGTACTGGAGTAGGTCCAGGAGTGAGCAATATCATGGATTTCTTGCCTTTTGTTTTTTCGTGATTATAGCACAATAAGCTTGTGAGATTTTTCTTTAAGAGCAGAGAAAACTCTGCTCCTGTTTGGTTATTTTGAGGTTGAAAGTTTGTTTAATATATCAAGCACTTCGCCCATTTTTGCTTGAACATTTTGAACTTCTTTTATAATTGTTTCCATCTCTTTCGCATTTGCATTCATGCTGTCGCTGCTATCTCCGATGCCTTGAACTACTACGCTTATTGTTGCGTTACTTTCGGTTAGTGATTTTTTAGTTCTTTCGGCTAATTTTATTACTTCATCGGCAACAACCGCAAAACCTATTCCGTGTTATCCTGCTAAAGCTGCATCTATTGCTGCATTAAGAGCTAGTAGATTTGTTTGCTCTGCAATTTCACCGATTACGGTTAATACTTTTTTTGCTTGTTCCGCATCGTGGCTTAGTTGATTTAGTTGACCTGCTAAATCATTCTCTTTGCGAACCGCCTCTATGATTCTTTGAGAGACTTTTTCTACTATCATATCCGTTTCTTTAAATGTCTCTTTTTTTAAGACATCTATCGCTTTTGTAAGCTCTTGCGCGTTTTGTTTTATCTCGTTTGCACTTTGAACATTTTTTCTCTCAAATTCAAACAGTGATTCGCCAAGAGAGTTTACGGCTTCAAGCATCTCTTTTACATCACCCATTACTCCATCGCAATTAGTTTTTGCATTAAAGTTATTTGCTTTGTAGGCATTTAGCGTTTCAACCGTATTTTTTATGTGGCTATCAAGATGATCTAACATGTTGTTTATTGCGACAGAGAGGGTTGAAATAGTAGGGTCGCTTGCTTTTGAGCCGATTCGGCAGGTAAAAAAGCCTTTTGCTATTTTATCGGCAAGAAGCACGGCCTCGCCTGTTACTTTCATGTTCTCTAGCGTCTTTTTCTCATAAGCTTTTACACATTCGTTAAATGAAGCTTCAAGGGAGTCTTTGTCATTGTA
>JAUPLZ010000335.1 GCA_030836705.1 Campylobacterota bacterium | reverse complement strand
GTTTCAAGTTTAGTTGAAACTATGTTCCATGAGCAGTTTTCAGCTGCTCTTCTTGCCCTGTTTACCGGAATCTTTATAGCCCAAAGCAGGATAGAAAATGAAGCTTAATTTTTTTAAATGCAAAACAGAGGAATTTTTATGAATATACTAGTATTAACACCAACCGGAAACTCGTTCAATAGCTTAAGACCCGAAGCAGAAATTTATATCTCTTTGTCAAAAGCCGGACACAATATAACAGTAATGACAAGCAAAGACGGCAAATACACCTCTAGATATCTGGAGAATAATATAGAAGTCATTGACGTTTCTCATAAAGAAAAAATAAGTTTAAAAACAATTAAAAAAGTTCGAGAAATCATTAAAAACAAGAGTATAGATATAGTTTATGCTACTAGCTCAAGAACTATCCCTAATGCTGCTTTTGCCTGCATAGGTACAAAAGCAAAGCTGGTTGCATATCGAGGTACAACCGGCGGACTATACCGCCACGACCCTACCTCATATCTAAATATTTTGCATCCTAGGGTAAACGGTGTTATATGTGTCTCAGAGGCTATAAACAGACATGTTTCAAAACAAGTTTTCTCAACCTCATCAAAAAAAATTATAACAATACATAAAGGTCATGATGTAAACTGGTATAACCAGCATCCATTAAATCTAGAAGAGTTTGGCACAAATACAAAAAATTTCAACATCGCTTTTGTAGCAAATGTCAGAGCTCATAAAGGGCTGATTTATGCTATAAAAGCGGCTCACGATTTGGCTGATATCAAGGAGTTGCATATATTGCTGATTGGCAGCAAGATTTCTGAGGAACCTTACCTCTCAGAGATTCTAAACAGCGGGATGAAAGAGCGGATACATGTTACAGGCTACAGGCACGATGTACCGGAAATATTGGCGGCATGTGATTTGTTGATTCACCCATCTATCCGCAAGGAAGGTTTGCCTCGTGTAGTTCTTGAGTCAATAGCTTCAGGCACTCCTGTTATTGCGTCTGCAAACGAAGGTAGCATGGAGATTATTGATGACGGATATAACGGCTACATTGTTCCGATTAAAGATTCAAAAGCAATAGCGGATAGGGTGAGAGAGCTTTACAACTCCCCAGAAAAACTTAAAATATTATCCGACAACTGCATAAAGAAGATAGAAAATGAGATGTCGCACAAAACTACGGTCGAAAAATATATCAAATATTTTGAGTCACTGCTAGAGAGTTGAAAATTATTTTTTTGCTACGATAATACAACTTCTTGATGTAAGCATATCCAAGGAGTTTATTTTTTCTATAACATCTTTATTTTCTTCGAAAAGTTCTAAATTGACTCTACGCAATTTGGATTTTGTTTTTAAACTTGCAAGCTTTAAAAATGGATACATTAATATTGCCAAAATAATTGAACCGGATTTTCTTCTATCTATATTTAATTCAACAGAGCTATAGCCTGCTTTTCTTAAACCGTAGTGAAAATTATTATAACTCAACGGCATAATGTGCCCACTGACCTCTCCCGCATTTTTATCATAAGCTGATAGCGCCTCATACATTGTTGGATAGCCAGTAAATAAAAATTGCAGTCTTGATGTTAAATGTAAGATATTTGGTGTTGAAAAGATTAGACAGCCACCCTTTTTTAATTTTGAAAAAGCTTGATATAAAAACTCATATGGCCTTGGCATATGCTCTATAACCTCAATAGCATATATAATATCAAAAAACTCATCATCATACGGAATAATTGAATCGGTAGATATTTTCTTACACTCAATCTCTTTATACATAAAATTTTGTGGAACAATTTCAGCAGCGTATAAACAATCTTTTGGATTTTTACCTATTTTCTTCAGGTAATTGCCAACTTGCTGACTCATATACCCTCTTCCTGCGCCGAAATCTAAAATTTTACAATCCTGCTTACCAATATTTTTTGTTATCAAAGAGTACATAACATCATTTGTTATGCCTAAAGATGCTTGTGATATTTTTTCACTACTCATAATTTTCCCTGCCAATTATATTTTAACATTATGCTTTTCTACTCTTAAGCACTATTTTTACAATTTATAAATTGCTTCAAATACTTATAGAACCTTCTATTTGCACTTGTGATTGCTATGGTAAATCCTACCCATCCGTTTAAGAAATAAAACCTCAATACATACGTGTGAAAAAATGCAAAAAAAGATTTTGCTATAACAACCGAAAAATAACACATTTTCTTATCTTGGGCAGCCAAATCCGTATACTTTATCGTCTTATAGAGCGTCTGATTTATATCTATTATATTTAAATGCTTAAAGCTGTTTTTTAAAACTATTTTTTTGTTATAGTCGTGCACCTGCACTTTCTCATGCACAAGACTATCGTCAAATATATTTCTTTTTCTGTTGTATACCCTGACTATGTAATCCCTGCTTACAGTTTTATGCCCTAAAAAATAGTTGTCTCTGTGCAATACAAATAAATTATTATG
>JAUPLZ010000334.1 GCA_030836705.1 Campylobacterota bacterium | reverse complement strand
GAAAAAAACAAAGAGCTAAGGCATTTTCGTTTTTGGTTCGTGGGCGAGGATGATTATCGACTTTACAAAAAAGAGAAGGTGAACGAAAACAATTACCGTAAGATTTTGGATGTGGAGAGTATCTTAGAACCGATATTCCGCACGCCAATTGATGAGAATTGGCATAGTTTGGAGGAGTAAAAAATTTACATCAAAACAATGCCCCTGCCTAAATCAGGGGCTGATTTTATTTTGGGTGAATAGATGAAATTTTGGAAGTTTGTCTTTGTGCCGTTATTGATAATAGCCCTTTTACCATCTTTTTGCCTTGCGGATTATATACTTAAGGACGGCAAAAATTTAGAAATTTTTTCTACTGAAAAGGAAATAGATCAATGTATACAATGGCGGGGTTATTATAAAAAACTTTTACATATTTATAAAAAAGATAAAAATGTTATTTATTCAATAGAGAATTATGATGAAAAGCTCAAGAAATACTTTGATAATTTAATATCTTCTACAGGTATTGAAAATACAGGGAATCAATATATATTATTCAATTTATCAAATCCAACGGATAAAATTAAAAAACTAAAAGAAGCATTAATATATAATCCAAATAAAGAGTATCCGATTTATGAAAAAAATATTTACTATTTTATAGGACATTTATATTTTAATTTAAAAGATTATAATAATGCTATTTTTTATCTAAACAAATGAAATCCAAATACTGGTGTGGATAATTCCCATCACGATTATGCCAGAAATTATCTGTTGGCTGAAAGTTATAGAAAACTGGGTGATATCGAGGCAGCGCTTAAACATTATGAATGCTGTATTGATAGATACTACACTTTTGGTAATTTTGGAGATAGTTATGTTTGGGGCGGGGAAGAACATTTGATTCACAATGCTAAAACATTTTTATCCTATTGTAATTATGTTTTAGAAAATAAAATTACTAGCAGATATGATTTTATAAAAAAACTTTTATTTGACTTTCTTGAGTATGCGCAGGGAGAAGAATCTAGTAATCGGGATTTAGGCAAAAATCATTTTTTGCTAGGCAATCTCTATTACCTATTAAGAAATTTTAAACAATCGGAAGAAGAGATTAAAAAAGCTGAGTTTTTCGGTTTTGGGGAGGAAGAGGTAGTCAGCTTAAAAAAGAAATTAGCTTCTTTGGGGCGAGTAGACGGTTTGCTGGCTAAAGCAAAAGAAGAAAAATCGCAAAAAGGCTATGAAAAAGCCATTAAATATTGCGAGGAAATTCTAAAGATAGATGAAAATAACCCATCAGCACTTAATCTTTTAGGCTTAGTTTATACAGAGATTGGAGTCTCTTTATTAGAAAAAGACAGCATAAAAGCAGAAGAATTTTTTACCAAAGCCATTAAGCTTGATAATACGGGAATGGTAAGCTTAGAAATCGCTCAAGCTTACCTTTGTCAAGCCCAAAATTATGAGGCTAAGGGATTATACCAACAGGCAATTGAATATTACAAAAAAGCCGGTTTGCCGGAAACCAAACCAAGAATATTTTGGGCTTGGTTAAAAAAACAACTGCATAATCCCATAAAGGCTTTGACAGGATTAGCAGATTACCTCCGTAAGTATTCTCATTTTATAATATCGTTCATTTTTAAGTATTTTATTTTTATAATTTTATTCGTTTGGTGGCTACTTACTACCGTTTTATATTTTATCCAAAACATACATTATTTGTATGATGACCATCTTTTTACTGAATGGAAACAGATTAATAAGGACCCCAATTGGGTATTTGCTTTTGCGTTATTACCTATAATTTTATTGGATATATCTCCAAAGCCTGTTTTGATAACAGTTAATTTTATGAGTAGGTTTTGGTGGTTGCTCATTGTTTTTTATTTTTTTGTGCTATTTATAAGAAATCCATCGCATTTGAAGCAAAATTTAGAAAATATATTATCGCTGTTAGCGTACATGATTTTTCAAATTGTTGTAGTATGGTTAGAATTAAATATATTATTTATAACATTTTTTTCTAATTACAAGATTATTGATCCATATAATGAGGGTGGGAAATTTTTTACATTGGGTTTACTTGTCTGTACTACTTCTCAATCTCTTTTTTATACGGTTGGGAAACTTATTCCTAACGACATTCCCAAAATATGGGACTGGTTTTTAGTGGAGTTTTTTAATATATTCAGCAAGAAACGAAGACAAGAGATAAAAGCATTAAGGGCGGCTAAAAAGCAAGAAAAAGGGGAATCCGAAAAAATCCAAAAGGATTTAAAAAAGAAAAACAAGGAGGCAAAAAGATTGGAAAAAGAAAACATACCCAAAATACCAATAAAATTAGACAATGAACAGATAAAAAGCGATATTAGCTATTTAAAAACTCTGCCGGATAAAGGCCATTTAATCAAATACAGCGGCAATTTTGTGGATCGGTTTATAGCCAAAGGCCAGGCTAAGACTTATCAAGAAATAAAAAAAGTAATCATAGCAAAAACAGAAGTAGAAAACGCCTTGGAGGGGTTGGCTGTTGCCCAAGAGGGCAGATATACAGCCCAAGAGAGAGCGCAGGCGAAATATTTATTGGAAACACTTCAGGACCAAGCCGCCATTAGAAAACATTATAATCAGGAAAGTCTGGAAGATTTAAGATTGGAGATTGAGCGGGAAAAGTTAGAGGCTGAACGAGAAGAAGCAAGAAAAAGAAAAGAGATAGCAAAGAAAGAGACTGCCGACTTACACACCCCTCAACCACAACAACCACAGCCAAAAACAGAAATGGATAGGTTTAGGGATGAGCTTGGCAGAGAGGTAAATAAAAACAAAAAGATGGATATGGTTGACATTGAGCTAAATAAGAGAATAAAGGCGTTGGAAGAAAGAGCAAAGCAGGAGGGTTGGAGCTTTGAGAGGTTTGAGACAGAAAGGGATTTAGAAATAGCGAGATTTCAACAATTTGCCCAAAAAAATATCAAGTAAAAAACCGCCTGCATAAACTGCAAAGCGGTTTCTTTTTTTGATAATATCCCTT
>JAUPLZ010000333.1 GCA_030836705.1 Campylobacterota bacterium | reverse complement strand
TAGGCGGCGTTTTTCTCTCAAATGGTCCGGGGGATCCTTTGATACTCAAAAGCGAAGTTGAAAACATAAAAAAACTCATAGATGCAAACATACCTATGTTTGGAATATGTTTGGGTCATCAGCTTTTAAGTATAGCTCACGGATATAAAACTTATAAAATGAAATTTGGACATCATGGCGGAAATCAGCCTGTAAAAAGCTATATAACCGGCATGGTGGAGATAACAGCTCAAAATCACAACTACTCAATTCCTGACAATATAACAGAGGTTGCGGATATTACGCATATAAATCTTTTTGATAATACTATAGAGGGTGTAAGATACAAAAACAAGCCTGTTTTTAGCGTGCAATACCATCCTGAATCAAGTCCTGGTCCACATGAGAGCAAATATCTCTTTAGAGAGTTTGCAAGTTTGGTAAAGTAAACAGGTACTAAAGATATGCAGATAGTTCCTGAATGGGCAGAGCAGTCATCGGTCTTGGTTGTAGTACCGCCAAGAGAGAGTGACTGGTCTAGCTGTTTTGAAGAGGTGGTTGAGTTTTATATCAACTTAATTAAATTAATGAGTCAGTATGGACACATTACAGTTACGGCTACTGATGATTTAATATTAAAAGAACTTCCAAAAAACAGTAATATTTCTGCTTTTAAAATAACTACAAACGATACATGGGTTAGAGATTTTGGTCCAATAACCGTTATTCAAGACAATAAACCTCTTTTTTTGGATTTTGGATTTAATGGATGGGGGTTGAAATTCGCCTCAAATTACGATAATCAATTTACAAAAGAGCTAAAAAAAGTTGCATTTTTTGAATATAAATATAACCTTGCAGACATTATTCTAGAAGGCGGCAGTATAGAATATGACGGCAATGGAACCATTATGACTACAAGCGAATGTCTTTTAAGCCCAAACAGAAATCCTCATTTGTCAAAAGAAGATATAAATAAAAAACTAAAAGAGTATTTTGGAGTTCAAAATATTTTGTGGGTAAATCATGGTTATTTAGCTGGTGATTATACTGATTCTCATATTGATACTCTTGCTCGCTTTTGCCCTGAAAATACAATAGCCTATGTGCAATGTCTTGATGTTGATGATGAGCACTACCAAGAGCTATTTTTAATGCAAGAGGAGCTAAAAAGCTTTAAAAATATCGACGGAAAAAGCTACAATCTAGTTCCGCTGCCTATGACAAGAGCGATTTATGACGAGGATGATTATAGACTGCCTGCAACATATGCTAATTTTCTTATAATGAATAGCGTTGTTATTATGCCGACTTATAATGACCCAAATGATGAGTTGGCAAAATTACAACTTCAAAAATGCTTTAAAGATAAAGAGGTTGTTACGATAGATTGCAGTGTGCTTATTAAGCAGCATGGATCTTTACATTGCAGTACTATGCAAATACCAAAAGGATAAAGTCATGAGAGTTATTTTTCTTGCTTGTTTTGTTTTGCTTGGTTTTTTAAATTCAAATGAGTGCTGGAGTAGTGCCGAAAAAGACGACAATACTTTGGCTAGAGTCGATAATTTTGTAGTTTTTTCGGCAATAGATGCTAAAACATGCAAGCCTATTGTTTATGCGGAAGTAAAGATTGGAGAACTAACAAGACACACTGACGAGAATGGAGAGTTAAAAATTCCTATTGTAGTAATTCAAGGATTAAAAAAATTTAATATTTCAATCAAAAAAGACGGTTATGCCGCAATATTTGATGAGCTCAGTTTTGAAACTGATGCTATTGAAAATAATAAGTTTTTTCTGCATCCGTTAAATAAGTGAATGTTTTAATAAAAGATGAAAGCTTTCTTGCTTTTTGTTGTTTTTTTATCATTTTTAAACGCACAATTAACAAGGGATGATGAAAAAGAAATTGTTTTTGATAACCAAACAAATTTATCATGGCAAGATAACAGAGATGCAAAAATAACAACTAGAAGTTTTAAAGAGGCTATCAGCTGGTGTGAAGAGTTTGCTTTTGCAGGGTATGATGACTGGAGATTGCCTAGCGTTGATGAGCTTTTTACCATTGTCGATAAAATAAAGCAAAAACCCGCAATAAAAGATGGATTCAAATATATTATTTCAAGCTACTATTGGACATCGACAGAACATGAAAAAAATACCGGAAGATCTTGGTTTGTTAGTTTTGATAACGGCTATAGATATAGCTACCATCAAAAACGCAAATTTTTTATAAGATGCGTAAGAGATGGCGTTAAAAAAGACTAGTTTTTTGCTTTTGATGCCAGTTTTTTAGCCTCAAACTCTCTTAAAAAATCCTCTAAATGATATTTTTTTCTAGCATTTTCACTCATGATGTGCACAAGAATATCACCAAAGTCTACCACAATCCACTCATCGCTCTCTTCAATATTTAAGAACTCTTCTTGCGGTTTTAAATCTGTTTTTAAAAAGTTTAAAAGCGCGCTAAGATGTTTATCTGCCATAGCTGTCGCTATAACAACTCCATCAACCATATATTCACTATTTTCTAAATTGAATTTTTCGATATTTTCAGCCTTGTTTTTATCTAGAATAGAGGCTATCTCTTCAAGTCTTTTGCTTATGCTCATTATTGCTCTTTTGGTTTTAAATGTGTGCAATTATATCTAATAAAAAATTAGCTAGAATTCCAGCTAATTTTTTATAATTTTTTTAAAGGTTGGTATTGTCAGCAAAAATAGCTATTAATGGATTTGGTCGCATCGGAAGAGCTCTTGCTAGGTTGATTATTTCACAAGCAAAATATGAGCTTGCTGTAATAAATGAACTTGGCGATGCGGATACGAGTGCGTATTTGTTAAAGTATGATTCTATCCATAAAAAACTAGATTTGGAAGTAAGAAGCGAAAAAGATGCTATATATGTTGCAGATAAAAAAATAAAATATTTTTCTTGTAAAAAAATAGAAGATGTTGATTTTGATGATTGTGATATTATTTTTGAATGCAGCGGGGTTCATAAAGATTCTGCTTCGTTTAATATAGACCCAAAAAAAAAGATTATAATAGCCTCAATGCCAAGAGATGATACGCCAGTTTTCATATACGGATTAAGCAATAAGGATATTTTAAAAAACAGAATAGT
>JAUPLZ010000332.1 GCA_030836705.1 Campylobacterota bacterium | reverse complement strand
AGCTGATCTCTCTCGTCTCTTAGTTTGTTTGCATGAACATAGTCAGTTGTTTCAACTTGTGTTATTTGATAGTTTATTGTTGCTATCTGCTCTGCAATTCGATTAACCTCTTGAACACCTGAAATCAATTGCTCATTGAGATACTCTTGGAGATCCGACATTCTGCCTCTAATATCGCTTATGTTTTTAGTCATTGTTACTGTTTTTTGCGCCAATGCTACTTTTTGAGATGAATCGGATGGATTGGAAGCAAATTTTTGCCAAGCATCAAAATAATTGTCTATATCTCTTTGAAGCCCTTTGTCATCAACCTCAGGAAAGTACTTTGATATTTCTTCAAGAATAGAGTAGCTAAAAGAGCTGTATTCCAAATCAGATGCCGAATCTCTGTATCTTGCAAATGTAAAATCATTATGAACTCTTATGGTTTCATTGACAGTCGCACCGGTGCCAATATCACCGTAAGAATATTTTATGGTATGTTTTTGGGCAATATTTACACGCTGTCTTGTGTAATTTTCATTTTCCGCATTTGCGATATTATTACTTATTACTTCTGTCGCAACTTGAGATGTTTGAAGTCCGCTATATGCGGTATTTAGAGCACCAAATATAGACATTTTATCCCTTTAGTTGCAAATAAGATGCTCTTTTTGCTTTATGGGTGTCATAACCAACCTGTTCGGTCGGAATTATTTTATTTAAAAGAGATGAATAAAATTCAGATACAGCTATAACGATAGTGGCAAAATGTCTATTTTCTACTTGAAGAGTTTTGATATTCTCTCTCATCTCATCAAGCGACTTTTGCTGCTCGTCGTTTAAAATACCGTCAAGCGTACTGCCTTTGGCACTTTGAACCAACTTGCCTATCTCATTGTCTATTAAAGACTTATGATTTTCAAAAGACTTAACAAGCTCTTCTTTTATTTTTATTCGAGAAAAAACGCCATCGTGATTGGCGTCTTTTACATCTTTAATATCGTTTCTAGTTGTTCTAATTAAATCCGAAAGTATTTCGTTTGCTTTTTGTAGATAATGCGTCAACATCCCCACTCCTTATTAAAATAAAGCAGAAGATGGAAAAAAAGAAAATTTTATAAAAGAGTGTCTGCTACAGCTTCTGCGGTCTTTTGAATATCTATTTTATAAGTACCGGCTTCAATCTGTTTTTTTATCTCTTCCGCTCTATTTATATTTTCTGTTTTATTTACACCCTGCTCTTGTGTTCTTTGCTGAACTTTGTTTTGCTGCCTTAAGGCAACTCCATTGATGCCATTGTTGATATTTGCTACCATGACACATCCTTTTATTTTGGTATATTCGATAACTCTAAATATTATATCGGCAACTACCAAAAAAACTTAATATTTTTTAGTCAAAAAATTAAAAAGTAATTCGCTATAACCAAATCCTCCTGATAATTCTTTGCTTAATGTATCATGATACATTGATTGATAAATGTGGCTTCCTGTACCTTTTTCAAAAAGTGAATTCTTATCCTCCATCGCAATATCAAGCATTTGCTTTAAGATTAAAGACTCAAAAGAGTCAGTTTGTTCTTTGAGTTTTTTTTCATTTTCTGAGGCAAAATTAGTATCAGGTTTATTTTGAAATCCAATTACGCTCATATGATTTATATCCAACATAAAAACTCCTTTCTTTTCTACTAAATAACCTCAAGCTCGGCATCTATCGCTCCAGATTTTTTAATAGCCTGAAGTATAGATATGATATCCCTAGGGGTGGCACCCATTTTTTGCAAAGCCTTTGTTATGCTAGAAACGGTTATGCTTTTATTTTCGCTATCAATAAATGTATTATCTATCGATAATGAAAAATTTCCATGAGTCACATTTATGGGTTTTACCTCTATATTAATACCAGCAATAATAGTTCCTGTTCTCTCTTGTACTATTATTTTTTTTATATTATCCGTCTCTATTTCAAGATTTTCCACGGAAGCCAAAAATTCAATCATACTTAAATTTTGCGGTTTTTTTAATTTTATAGTTCTAGGATCAATTGCTATTGCGACTTTAATCTCATAATATGAGTTAATAACATCTTGAATTCTTATCGCATTTTCAAAGCTAGAGTTTTTTAAACTTAAGGTTGCATCTTGCTTGCTGTATAAATCATAAACGATTTCTCTTTCTATGATTGCTCCGCCAAGCACTTTTGCCGATGCGGTATGATTTGCCTGCCCTATTCCGCCGGCTGAATTAAATCCGCCGACAGTTACATCGCCTTGCGAAATTGCATATATCCTTCCATCAAGACCCTTTAGAGGTGTTAATAAAAGTGTTCCGCCCTCTAGTGATTTTGCATCTCCGATGGAAGAAATAGTAATATCAACTTTATCACCCTGCCTTGCAAACGGTGGCAGAGTCGCAGTTACCATAACGGCGGCAATATTTTTTGACTTTATGTCATTTTGGTTTATATTAAGATTTGCGCTTTGAAGTAAATTTGCTAGAGATTGAGCAGTAAATTTTGAAGTGGTACCGTCGCCTGTTCCTTGAAGACCTACGACAAGTCCATATCCTATAAGTTGATTATCTCTTACGCCGACTACATTGGTTACATCTTTTATTTTTGACGCAAACAGAAAAGAAGTAGCGCCAAAAAATACCAAAAAAACAGTTGTAAAAGTTAATAAAAATTTTTCAAAGCTATTAATTTTTTTTATCATTTTTGTACAACCTCGTTTAGCGTTGCACTATTTAAAGCAAGAATTATTCCATTGGTACACTAAAATAAGTAGTCGCCGTCTTTCCGAAAACCTTTTTTTTATATTTTTTATATACTCCTAGAAAATCATCAAATTCATATACACTAAAATGTTCTATCACAACTGTTTGTACAACATCTGCCGGAAGAGCTTTTATTGTTGCTATTGTTTTATCATAAATATTTTCTTGGTTTTCTCTTATATTAAAAGGAGGATCAAAATAAAATATTGCCTTTTTACCATCTCTTAGCAGCTCTTTTGTTATGTTTTTTATATTCTCAAAGCTATCGCCTATTTTTATTTCAAAATTTTCGCAACCCAATCCTGCTAGATTGTTTTTTAGAATTTTTGCAACATCTTTATTTAACTCCAAAAAATATACTTTTTTTGAAAAATTACTAATAGCCTCTATTCCGACGCTCCCGCTCCCTGCAAAAACTTCCACAAAACAAGCATACGGAATATCTGTTCTTAGAGTATTAATAACAGACTCTTTTACTATATTTTTTGTTGGTCTTGTCTCATCGATTTGAGGCAACTCAATAAATCTGCCTTTGTAAATACCGGAACTTATCTTGCTTTTATTGGTTTTCATAATGCGCTTTTATTATTTGAGTTAAATTTTTTGAAAAATCTTTTACGGCTTTGTCTATTTTAAGCTCTAGTTCTTTATAAAATAGCGACTCTTTTTTGTGTTCATTTGTATTTGAAAATCTCTCCAACCCCAAAAGCAAAGTTGAGTGCGTAAAAGGCTTTTTAATATCGGCATTATCATCTGCGGATATCAAAAGATACGGCTTGCTTATACTGATATTTCTATCACTCAATACGACATCACACTCGTTAAATTGAACCACTTGTTTGCTTAGCATTTTTTTAAGAGTTGATTCAAGCAACAGAGATTTACACACAATACAAACTTTTAACAATCTATCTCCATAAGTATCTTTATTTAATCTGGATATTATCAAAAACATGATTATATTTGTGTTAGTATTAAAGAAAAGTTTTTAATTGTCGATTCTTATTCTTAATAATTGTAGTCAAGGAGGGTAGCTATGGATATACTAAATAGCATGATTTCGTCTACTCACTCTATCGAACACCCAAAAAACAAGGTCGAAAAGAGTCCTGATAAAGCTAAAAACACAAAGGAGCTTCAGCAGCAAGCTATAGAACAAGCTCAAATATCAAAAGCCAAAAAGGAAGATACTAAAAAGAGTGAAACAAATAAACAAAAAGAGGAGCTTAAGCAGGAAATAGCTCAACTTGCATCAAAACTCAACGATGAAATAGCACCGCTTTCAAATGATATAAGATTTGGATATAGTGATGAGATAGATCAAATGCTAGTAAATGTCGTAGATGCAAATACGGGAGAGGTTTTAAGACAATTTCCAAGCGAAGAAGCTATAGAAATAATGACAAAAATGAAAGAGCTGATAGGAATGATTTTTGATAAAAAAGGATTAAAAATGGCAGGT
>JAUPLZ010000331.1 GCA_030836705.1 Campylobacterota bacterium | reverse complement strand
TCTAAGCCCTTATTTGGAAGAGTAACCAGAGGAGCATTATCCCCGACATTTATCTTATTTCCTGCTAGTTTTACTACATTTCCTTTTAATTTTGTGGTTTCCATGAACTTTCCTTTTTTTATGTTAGAATTTTTTGCAATAAAAGAGTTAACTTTTATTTAATAAATTATAATTTTTATTTTTGGAGAAAAAATTGAATCAGATAAAATTTGTCTTATTTTTTTTAATAGTGTTACTTTTCTCTGCATGTGCGTCGTTTTGGGGTTCTGCGGAAATTTATATTGGTACTGTAAATATGGTAAAGCAAAAAGATGTAACCGGAGTTTTTATGGGCTATTTTGATAAAAAAACATACAGCTATAAGCTAGAAATTACAACAACCGACGGAGTTGTCCTAAAGGGCGAGTATGAGGATAGTGCTAATAAATATAAACCAGGCGATTTTGTAAAAGTGATAATTGTCGAAGATAAAATAGACAATATAGAGGTTTTGGATAGAGCTATTATCGATAGTCACTATTAAAATCACCTCTTTAAGCATAATTTTGATTATATTACAGAAAAATAATAGAGTTTTTTGACTCTACACAAAGAAGAGATATGTTGCTAGATCAGCATGGCAGGGTTGTGAACTATCTTAGAATCTCCGTAACTGAACGGTGTAATTTTAGATGTCTTTACTGTATGCCGGAAAAACCTTTTTCATGGGTTCCAAAAGAGAATCTTTTAACATTTGAAGAGCTTTTTAAATTTGT
The DNA here is from genome assembly GCA_030836705.1 of Campylobacterota bacterium. GTDB lineage: Bacteria > Campylobacterota > Campylobacteria > Campylobacterales > SZUA-545 > JAUPLZ01. The sequence goes on along the minus strand of JAUPLZ010000331.1, from coordinate 1,742 downwards.
AAAAATAACCATAGACGAGGGTGTAAACAAAATAAGAATAACGGGCGGAGAACCAACTCTTAGAGGCGATCTCTCTACATTTATAAAAATGATACATGATTACAAGCCGGATGTTGACCTAGCGCTTACAACCAATGGATATCTTATGCCTCTTTATGCAAAAGAATATAAAGAGGTGGGACTAAAAAGAATTAACATGTCGCTTGATTCGTTAAAACCCGATGTTGTAAATAAAATAGCAAAAAAAGATGTTTTTTCAGAAATCATCAAAGGCATTGAAGCATCTATTGAAGCCGGATTGAGAGTAAAGCTAAACACAGTTCCTATGAAAGGAATAAACGACGGCGAAATTATAGACCTTTTGGAGTTTGCAAAATCCAAAAAAATACCGCTTAGATTTATAAAATACATGGAAAATCAACATGCGGATAGCTCATTAAAAGGTGTTCAGAGCGATGAGATACTTGAGGTTATTTCAAAAAAATATAATTTTAAAAAAGTAGAAAAAGACAATAATTCGCCTGCGCAATATTATGAGCTAGAAGATGGATATCAATTTGGTATTATCGAGCCTCACAAAGATGATTTTTGCAAAACCTGCAATAGATTAAGACTGACAGCCGAAGGGTTTGTGATACCTTGCCTTTATTTTGACGAAGCGATGAGCATAAGAGAACATGTAAGAGCCGGCGACATTGATGCGGCGGCAAATGTACTAAAAGAGATTCTAAGAAATAAACCGGAAAAAAATAGATGGGCGAATAGCGAAAACGAGAGTTCTTCCAGAGCATTTTATGAGACGGGTGGATGAGTCTTTTAGTCTCTGAAATATTTTATTCGCTTCAAGGCGAGGGGAGATTTGCGGGGCGACCTTCTGTTTTTTTGCGTCTTGGAGGATGCAATCTCTCATGCTCCGGATTTGGCGTAAATAAAGATGGAAATATCGGCTGCGATTCCGTTTTTGCAGCCGATATCTCTTATAAAAATGAATGGCAAAGCTATCTAGACCCTGCTACTCTTATCGAAGATTTAAAGAAAACTCTTCCAAATGATAAAAAATTCGATATCGTTTTAACTGGCGGCGAACCGCTTATTTTTTATAAAAATGGCGTTTTGCTGGAAACTATTAGATATTTTCAAGAGCAAAACACTCTAATCACTATTGAAACAAATACCACCATTGAAATAGATTTTGAAAAATATCCAGAATACAAAAAATGTATATTTGCGATGTCTGTTAAGCTCTCAAATAGCGGCGAAAATGAAAAAAAAAGAATAAACAAAAAGGCTATTTTGGCAATTTGCAAAAACTCAAAGGACTCTTTTTTTAAGTTTGTAGTAGATAAAAAAAATATAAAAGAGCTTGAGGGTGAGATTTTTGAGATAATCAAAGGGCTTGAAAACGATATTTATTGCATGCCTATGGGCGAGTCTCAAAAAAACCTTAAGTTGAACGACAAAGCCGTTTTCGAGTTTTGCATAAAAAACGGCTTTTGCTACTCCGATAGAGTTCATATAAGGGTTTGGGGCAAAAAAAATAAAATATAAATTGATTTAAAAGTGTCCAAATGATTTTCTTTTCAAATAAAGCGCTACGGCTAAAATCAATGATGCCGCAGAAGCTAACATAAACGGCAGATTACTTCCGTAATTATCCCATAGCCAGCCGGCAAATGCAAGCGAGACAAGAGTTGCTAAACCTACGGAAGTATAATAGACTCCATAGGCGGTGGCTTTTAATT
>JAUPLZ010000330.1 GCA_030836705.1 Campylobacterota bacterium | reverse complement strand
GCTTGCTTAAATGCCTCAAATATGAGTTTTTGTTTTTCAATAGGTATACCGATACCGGTATCGGTTATAGACAGCTCAACGGGTCGCTTTGGGTCGCTGCTTTTTGACAGTCTTACCGTTACTCCGCCCTCTTTTGTAAACTTAAATGAATTAGAAAGAAGGTTTCTTGCTATTTGAGAGAGTCTGTTTTTGTCAGTGGTTATCACACCATTATAATCATCTATGATATTCAGATATATAGATTTCTCATCAGCCATATGCTCAAACATCTCTTTTATTTCATTTAAAAAATCGCTGCTCAAAAAACTATCGACAACAATCTCCATATTCCCTGACTCAACTTTTGAGAGATCCAAAATATCGCTTATAAGCCTAAGGAGTTCTTCGCCTGCGCGATTGATCGCATTTGCTTTTTTTATATCCTCTTCGTTTAGATTTTGCTTTTTGTTTTTGCTAAGCAACGACGAAAGAAGCATGATGGAGTTTAGAGGGGTTCTAAGCTCATGACTCATGTTTGCCAAAAACTCTGATTTGTATTTTGATGATAGTTCTAGTTCTTTTTGTGATTTTTTTAGAGTCTCGTTTTTCTCTCTTAGCTCAATTTCCGATATTTTTAACTGTTGTTGCTGTTCTTCTAGCTGAACATTCGCCTCTTCAAGCTCTGTTTGCTGTTCTTGCATGTAGCGGTTCGCCTCTTCTAGTGCCAAACTTCTCTCGTTTAGCTCTATTTTTGACTCTTCTGTGATTTTTAAAAGCTCTTTTACTTCGTTGTTTTTTATGCTTGTGTTTATTGCGCTTGCTAAAAGAGTATTTGCCTCTTCTAAAAACTCCATTTCTGTTTTTTCAAAAGCAACGCCGCTTGCAAACTCCACTACCGCTATTAGTTCGTTATTAAAAACAAGCGGAATTACATAGATGTTTGTTGCGCTGCTTTTGGTTGTGGCGGTATTAATCTTAATAGCATCATTTTCATAAAGATCAAAAAAATAAACAGGCTTTTTCTCAAATGCTACCTGACCGACAACCCCTTCGCCGATATCAAAAGAAGTTATCGGCTTTTCACTTTTCTCAAATGCATATCCGACTTTAAAATCGACTCGCTTTTCATCTTTATCGTGCAAAAATAGAGCTGATTTTTTTGAATTAATATATCTTGAAACAAAATTTAAACCGTTTTGACATACCGCCGTCAATTCAATATCACCGGAAATCTCTTTTGAAAGCTCCGTAAGACCGTCTTTTATCCAGTTTTTTTCTTTTAGTTTTTCTAGGTTTTCTTTGGTGGTTTGTATGGCTTGGTTCGCATTTAATATTGTGTCGTTTGTGGCTTTTTGAATTGATGTTATCTCGTCATTGCCGGAAATCGTAAGCGACCTTGAAAAATCTTTTAGAGAAACTATTCTTTCCAGTTCTTCCTTGAATGTTGCTATCCTTCTTGCAAGTCCTCTTGCCGTAAAAAATCCGAACAGAAGCAAAAAAATCAAAACAGCAAGACTAAAGACAAAATTAAATTTCATCTCTGTTTGAGCTAGCTTATTAAGCTCATCGGCTCTATCCATTATAGAAAACGCCAAGTGGTCTTCTATTTTTTTCAATAAATCAATTCTTATAGTAGACAGCTCATACCAATCCAAAGGATTTATATTTGAAGTTTTTTCATTTAGGAGCATTTTTGCGCTATTTCGCATTTTGTCTATCTCTTTTAAAAGCTCGCCTTTTAGAGTCTCTTTATAATACTTCTTATCCTCATCAAAAGCTTGTCTTAAAAAATTATCCATATAAGCATTTTGCGCTATTACAAGCGCTAAAAATTTTTCATACTCCTCTTCGCTAAAACTCTTTTTTTCAAATCCAAATATCAAATAAGCTCTCTCGATACCGGCATACTCTTTTGCAAGTAAAAAATTCGCATATGCATTTAACATCTTTTCAATATCGGCATCGGAATTAAACCCGCCGATTTGCTCTATCGCAAACAAAAAAGATTTGTTTATGCTAGAAAAATGCTCTATAACTTCTTCTTTTGTTATAGAAAAAGAGTTTACTTTTAATCTTATAAGTTCTATCTTTTCAAGCTCAAAAAGAGACTCTTTTAACCCTTTTACAAATCCGTCAGGATAGTGCTCTATATGGCTTGAAGAAAAAAAATTTTCTATCTTTTTTTTTGATAGAGCTATGTTTTGCCTTGCTATTTCTAGCTGCTCTTTAAATCTAGCCCCGTTTGAAGCTAAATATCCGGCAGAAAGTCCTCTCTCTTTTTGTATTTCATGCACCAAAGCGCCGATTTCGGTTGCTAGAATTGCGCCGCCTTTTATATGCTCCGTTTTATGCATGATTTCATATTTTTCCAGCACTGAACTTAGCGAGATTCCAAAAATCACAACAACCGGTATCACTGCCATTAGCAACATTTTTAATTTTATAGAGAGTCTATCAAACATTAAGCAACCTCACTTCTTTTTTTGGTATCTTTATCTCAAAAACAGCGCCGATATTTTTTCCGCTACTGTCTTTTTGATTGTAT
>JAUPLZ010000329.1 GCA_030836705.1 Campylobacterota bacterium | reverse complement strand
TCGTTATCGCCGACAATCTCAACTTCATTCGCTCTTGCTTTTACCTGCGTAACAAGAGACGGACTCTCTTCAAGAAACTGAGTCTTGAAAAATTTCTTAGCCCCCTCAAGAGAGGGATGCGTGCCAAGCTCAATTGTATTAATACCGTCATCTTCTTTATACTTAATTTTCATAAGATATTTATCTTCTCCTGTCCTAGTAGAAGAGATTTCATCAACAATAAAAACCAACGGTTTATTGTAGTATGCGATAACAGAGAAATTCTGTCTTGCTTTAGAGAGAAGCGGGACATCCGCGAGAGAGAACTCTTGTTCAAATAGTGCCATATTTATATCCTACTTATAATATTTTAAATATTTTAATAGGTTTATAATAAAATATGGCTTAAGTAAGTAGCACTTCTTGAAAAGAAGCGGAGGAGGAGCCTCCGCGCTTAAATTTTAATTTTTAAAGCCTCGTCCCATGAGGCGCAGTATTGAAAATGTCCTTCTACGACATCCAGGATTTTAATTTTTTTAGCAATAGTCTCCGAAAAAGCTAACGCAGAATCAAGGGGACTGAAAAAATTGCAATATTTGTATTTTCCAACCAATATATACTCTTCATGGCTCCAATCTGAATGATTACAAAAAAAGAGACGAAGGCTTGTCCCGTCTCTTTTAGAGGCAATAAGAAGATAAATATCATCTCTTACGCCAAAACCGCAAAGCCACAAAGCTTGAAACAATATTCGATACAACTCCTCTTTTGTAGTAGGGCTACTCAGCGTCACTTTTCTAAAAAAAGGAGTGCGAATATTTTTATCCATCATTAAGACCTCGGAAACAATCTATCAATAATTTTCGCAAAATCCCTAAAAATAGGAGATAAATGCGCAGTAGAATATTTAGCGCACTTCTTGTAAAAAACAAGTTTCGTGCGGCAAACCTCAATTTCTGCGCTTAGGGCATCAATCGTCTTTTGGTTCGGCTTATCTTTTGCCCGCTCCGCAGAAATCTTCTCTCTAATTGAATCAATCTCTAACTCTAGCGGATGACGAACCCCATCCCCTTTGTGAATCGTTTTGCCGATTTCCCCCGCTTCATAAATCGTAGTCAAAAAAGTAACCCCCGCCTCTATAAAGAGAGAGCTCTTTTTTATCGAGACAAAATTTTCAGGAATACTAAAAGAGTCGAATATTGTGCGCATAAATTTATTCGTTCTGGTATTTATATATTTACCAAACAAAATACCAAATTCTTCGCGCAAATCATCTTCCTGCCCATAATCACTCATCGCGTCTGAGCAGATAAGGACAACTTTTGCGGAAGGGTTGTACTGAATAATCTTCTCAATCGTCGTTTTGCTGTTAATCGCATCATCGGGAGACTGCTTCGCAGGGACAACATAAACGACTCTCTCGTCCAAGAGGACATTGCTCAAAGTCTCAAGCGCCTGCTCAAAATATCCGACACCTATATCAAAGATTATAGGGTACCCTCTGCCGGCCATTGAGAACTCTTTGAGACAAATCTTCTCCAGTTCTTTGCCGGCATCGGCTATTAAAACAGAGTCCGTCAACTTCGATTCCGCATAAGCCGAGCGGGAGTTATTGTTATCATCAATCTCAATAAGCTTTACTTTTTTCCCGCTCTCTTCAAGATTTTCCGCCAAAAACGGCGCAATAAACTGATTTGCCGCGGTTGATTTGCCGGCTCCGCCTTTTTTATTGCAGACAATAAATATCATCTCGCTAATAAGCGTCGAATTCGTCATTTTGCTTCCCCTTTTTCAAGTAATTTGTGGAATAGTTTTAGAACATCCCCAAACTCTCCGTTTGATTCGGATCGCTTGAAATAATCCTGCGACCAAAATTCTAAATCCATCTTTGCTAAAGCTACTTTATTTTCAATATAGTAGTGGAGCAAGATGAGATTATAAAAACCGGTTTTCGTAAATTTAAAGCCAAAAACCCTGTTGCAGTCAACCCTGAAATCTTCAAGCTTTTTAGAAAAAGCCGTTGAAAGCTTTAAAGGGTATGACTTCAAGCTTATATCCAATGTTTCAAGAAGACGCCTTTGGCTCACTGAATCAAAATTATCAATTGATAAAACTTTGACGATTACATCTGCAATCGCCTCCGTGTTTTTTTTATGATTATCTATAAAATCTTCGATTATATAACTCATATTTTTATTGATTGTACCGCGCTCTTCAATCCCGCGATATTTAAAGTGTATCACCTCTTTTTCAATCGCGTATTTAAGTTTTTCGTTAAGATAACAACTCACTTGTTTTAATTCTGATGCCATTTTCATTATCTTCTTTTTTTAATAAAATTATACAACCGCTTTTATTAAAAGCGGCATATGATACACAATGTTATTGCAGACATGCAACCTCGCCGATTTTTGTGCCGAATGTATGATTTGCCGGGTTAAGCCCTTTTGCGATACTGTCCTGAAGATATGCAGTAACGATGGTCTTCCCGCACGCTGGCTTTTGCATAATGCCGTCAACAACCTTTAAAGCACCGGCGTAAACCATAACGCCTATGACAACTCCAAGAATAATCGAGCCCAGCGTTTTATATAAGCCGTCCTCTTTTTGCTTGAATTGTTTGAAATAGAACCCTACGACTGCGCCTGCTGCAACAATAAACCCTAATATGGGGACCCAAAAAACCGCATGTACAAAACCGATACCAAGGGCACCGCCGGCAAGCCCGCCGCTCTCGTTTAATCCTGTTAGAACACTGACATCTTCCGTCGCACTTAAAGCTACAGCGGTAGCAGCTAGAAACAATATAATTTTTTTCATCATTAATCCTTATTTTATGAAATTTTAAAAAAGAGCTATAAAAATTCATAGCTCTCACCAACACAAAGTGAAAAATAAAAATTATATGCTATACATTAAGCTTTATTTAAGCGGTATAAGCATATAATTATATTCAGTAATTTACCATCAAGAAGATGGTAAAAAACTAAAATTTAACACTTGTGAGAGCTATGAGTATTTAATACTAAAAAAACAAGTCGCCGACACGCCGACTCTTTAGCGCCCATATAAACAAAGCCAAAAATAAATTCCTTTTTGGCAATCCTCCAACACTTCTAACAAACTAATCTTAATAAAAGTATAATAAAAACTAGCTTAATCTAAGAAGTTTTTAGACCTTTTTTCACCCAAATTTTTACGGCACTCGTAAATCCTTGATTTATCGAGCGCACTTCACCTACACTTTCAATTACGGGATTTTTTGAAAACATAACACGAGAAACATTCGTGTTGTACATCCCGATAATAACAAGTGATATCACGGCGGTAAAAACCCCCGCTAAAAGCTTCTTAAATATAGAAGCGTCCGCATTCCCCGACTCAATAAAAACGGCGAGGAATACGCCAAAAACAAACATATAGAGAAATATAAAAATAGCAATTATGCTCCAAAACGCAAATTTAGAGAGCAAATCCAAAACCATCAAAACTGTTTTTGTAGATTTCAGCATAACACCCGTAGTGGTCAAATTATCCACAAGGGTGTCATATCTAGCCTCAAAAAAGAATTTTATTCGGCTCCCTATATCAATGTTATACCACCCTTCAAGAAATATCTTAAAAGTCGCAAAAATTATCGCTCCGACAACAAACCAAAGAAGCGGTTTTAAAGCAAGGCGGACAAAGTTCATGCCG
>JAUPLZ010000328.1 GCA_030836705.1 Campylobacterota bacterium | reverse complement strand
ATTCTGAACAGCTATGGCAAGCAGTTCAAACTAAGCGGTTACACAATGAGTAGCGATATGGGAGCGCAGAAGCTGATTACCGATAAAGATGCGGAAGGCAAAACCACTGTATCACTTCCCTCCTCTTTTAATGCAAGCGTATTAACCAAAACAAGGTATGTACAAACAACAACAGAAGGTTATACAGGCAAGAAAGAAGGCACAGAGCGCGGCGAGATTCAAATGTTCGACGAAGGCTTCATACAGCTTGCTGGTCGTATCTCTGAAAGTTGGGGTTTTATCAGCGAGTTTACAGCGGATGGCTTATCAACAGCTAAATTTGCAGGCGCTACAGATATAGCAGGCGGCACAGGCGGTCTTTCACTCTTCACTTCTGATGGATTCGGTCCATTCTATGGACAGGAACTTTGGAGTACTGGTATCTACAGACCTGACAGATTGTTTGAAGATAGAAGCAATACCAATGCCGCTCAGGTTACAGGTATAGGTGCTCATGCTGTGACAGGTGCTGCCTTATCATTGAAAAAAGATGCACTGTTTGCAAATGTAACTCTATTTACGCCAAACTCACAATACCAAGACGATTCTGCCCCTGAAAAAGGCAATCATATGGATTCGACTCCTGGAAATATAGCTTACAGAGCGGCTTATGAGTTGCATGCAGGCGATGTTGGGGGTATGGTCGGTATCTTTGGTACATCTGGAACGTCGACCTATTATCCTGACGGAATAGTTGAAGTAAATCAGGTAACCGATAGCTTCGGTATTGATACCGAGTGGGAAACACACAGTATGGTAGTCAATGCGGTATATGCAACAACCAAAGGCAACGAAGATGGTGAATCAATATATAAAAATGGCACCAGTGACACAACTGCTATGTCTGCAAATATCAGCTACGCACTTTCTAATAAACTGTTTGTAAAAGGCGCTTACTTAAACTATGCCGTAAAAGATAATAAAACAAAAGACTTCAGTGCCATCACACCGGGAGTGGAATATTTCATAAACGACAATATGCGTACAGCATTTGAATACAGCATGAAAAGCTATGCCGACTCCGCAACCGCTAAAACAAAGGATACAGACCAGCTTCTTGCGATGCTGATGATAGTTTTCTAAGAAATCAACTCTCCTTTGATTTTTTAAAACAAGAGGCTTCTTTCGCCTCTTGTTAAAATCTGTTTTAATTGCTACCATAACCAAAAAATTTTACAAGGCTTTTTTGTGTTTATCATAGAGTATTTTTTGCGCAACACAAGATTAAATCACATTATGCTGATTTTTTTACTTATTATGGGAATCGGTGCTTATCAAAAAATTCCAAAAGAGATGTTTCCCGACATGGCGATAAACACTATCGTAGTAAAAGGCGGCTATGCAGGCTCAAGCACCACTACGCTAGAAAAAATGGCAGTAAGAGACATAGAAGAATCGCTTGCTAGCGTAAACGGAATAGCAGAAACCTCTACAACAATAATCCCTGGAAGTTTTTCTATCGTTATAGAACTCTCAGACAATATAGACCCAGCAGACACGCTAAATAAAATAAAAGATATTCTAGCCTCAACATCAAACAACCTGCCATCAGACATGAGAACTCCGACCGCCTCGCTCTCTGTTCACTCGAATAACCTAATGCGAATAGCCATATCTTCAGACCAAAAAAGCTATGAAGAGCTCATAAATATCGGAGATGAGATAAAAAATCAAATAGCAAAAATAGATAGGATCTCGGAAGTTTCTATCACCGGAGGCTCTACAAAAGAGGTTCGAATTACACTAGATCAGAAAATAATAGAAGCTTACGGACTTAATCCGTCACAAGTATCATCTGCCATATCCTCACTCTCTTATACCTTTCCAGTAGGCGAAATCAAAGAAAAAGGCAACTTCGTTTTCGTATCCACAGCAAACGGCAAAACTGACGAAAAAGAGTGGGAAGCGGCAATTTTAAAAATTGGCGAAAAATTTATAACTCTTGGCTCGATAGCAAGCGTAAATATCTTTTATCCTCAAGAAACCACGCTATCTACATACAACTCCAAACCAAACTTGACTCTAAACATATCAAAAGACCCAGAGGGTGATGCGATAGCAATGGCAAAAACTCTAAGAGGGCAGATACAAAAAATAGCTCCAAAATATGAAAATGTAGTTTTTGATATCACTTTTGACAGCTCAAAAAGAGTCAAATCAAGACTAGATACCGTCATATCAAATTTGGCATTTGGGCTTATTCTTGTTTTTTTGACCATGTATTATCTTATCAATCTAAGAACGGCGCTGGTTGTAACAATGGGCGTGCCTTTTGCGTTTGTAATCGGGCTTTTGTTTTTGTACTATCAAGGCTCTACTATGAATCTAGTCTCGCTCTTAGGAGCATTGATAGTTATAGGTATTGTCGTAGATGATGCGATAGTTGTTTCAGAAAACATCCAAAGGCACATGGATGAGGGGATGGAAAAAGAAAAAGCAGTCACTCAAGGCACAAAAGAGATGCTTTTGCCGGTTACTCTTGCCACTGCCACAACCATCATAGCTTTTATGCCAATATTTTCGCTTAGTGCAGAAATAGGACGATTTTTCGTACTTATTCCGGTAGTGATATCAATAGTTTTGATAGGCTCTTTGATTGAGAGCTTTTTGTTTTTGCCGCTTCATGCAAAAGAATTATATAAACCGCATATAAAAAGCAGAGATTGGACAAAAGCAAACGATATTTATGAAGCCATTTTGCACAGAGTCATAAAATACAAAAAAACAGTTCTGTTTTTATTAATTATAGGAATTCCAATAGGCACTTTTTATACCGCCAAATCACTAAATTTTCAGTTTATGCCAAGATACGACAGTGACTTTGTCTACATCTCAGGAAAACTTGACAACAACACTCCGCTAGAAGAGACACATAAAACAGCCCAGCAGTTAGAAAAAGAGATTATGACGCTTAAAAATGAGTATTTTATAAAAGCTGCTTCATTATCCACAGGAAGCAGAAGGAATCTGCTAGGCGAAGGTGAGACAGGCGAAAATCTTTTTTATATTACGCTAGAGCTTCATGAGATGGCGGAGGAAAACTGGATAAACAAATATATAAATCCTATCTTAACGCTATCATTTGATATAAATAACGACGAAAAAATCAGAACAATGCACAGTTATATGATTGCAAACAAAGTAAAAAACCTCTTGGAGCCTCTTAAGAAAAAATACTCCATGCAAGAGCTTGGCATAACATCAGACAGACCAGGGCTTTTAAAAGCAGATATCAAGATAAATCTAGTTGGTCAAAATGATGAAATTTTAGAGGATGGAGTAAAAGCTCTTCAGGGCAAACTAGAATCAATCAATGGCATCAAAGATGTAGGCAATAACATAAAATACGGCAAAGAAGAGTATAAACTCAAAGTCAATCCTTACGGCGAAAAACTTGGATTAAATGAGACTATAATAGCTCAAACTATCAGCAAATACTATCTTGGCAACAGGCAAGGCGTGACTTTTGGCAAAGATTCAACGATGGATATCACCACGCATTCGACGCTAAAAGACAACATACAAAGCCTAAAAGATT
>JAUPLZ010000327.1 GCA_030836705.1 Campylobacterota bacterium | reverse complement strand
CAAATGGCAAATAAAGAAAATGCCGATATTTTTCTCTCAATACATGCCAATTCTGCACCGTCAAAGATAGAATTTAAAGGGCTAGAGACATATTTTCTTTCACCGGCAAGAAGCGAAAGAGCCGAAAGCGTAGCATCAAAAGAAAACGCAACCGATCTTGAAGTTATGACCAGCGAATCTCAAAAAACTTTTCTTTCTTTTTTAAATCGAGAGAAAGTTATAGCCTCAAATAAATTTGCAATCGATTTGCAAAAAAATTTACTCTTAAATTTAAAAAACAATTACTCAAATATAGTCGACAATGGTGTAAGAGAAGGTCCTTTTTGGGTTCTAGTCGGCGCTCAAATGCCTGCTGTGTTGCTTGAAATAGGATATATAACGCATCCTAAAGAGGCTATTAATCTAAATTCTGATGATTATCAAAATATTATTGCCAAAGGAATAGCCGACGGCATTGATAGCTACTTTTATCACAATCAGTGAGTTAAAAAGTAACATTTTTTCTTCTAACGACTACTAAACTATTACATTCGGTTAAGATTATTTAGATAATAACTAATCTTTATATTGTTTGTGGTTATAATGTGTCGTATTCAAATTTTCAAAAAGGGAGAAAATATGAGAAAGTTTATAGCAATGTCTGCAATAGCGGCAATGGCTGTAATGGGTAACGCTAGCGACCCAGAAGTAGAGAAGCTAAAGGAAGAGCTTGCATCTTTAAAAGAGCAAGTAAAAGATATAAAAGTAAAAACAGCCGGAGATAATGTAAAATTCTCCGTTAATATGCGAACTGCAATTGATGCGATAGAGTATACAAGAGCAAGCGGCGCAAAAAATTCTAATGCAAACCTAATGACAAACAGACTTCAATTAGGTATGGCGGCGCAAGCGGCTGAGAACCTAACTTTTAATGGTTTATTATCTTACAACAAAGCATTCGGTGCGGCACCGGCAGGAGCCAACGGTTTTCCTCAAAGAGGCTATGGCTATGACACATTTGACTGGGTTATCAATGAAAATCTAACAGACGACACTCTTAAAGTAAAAGAAGCCAGTATGTACTACTATGGAGAAATTGGTGTTCCTTTTACATTTAGCGTAGGTAGAAGACCTGCAACTGATGGATTCCTAGCAAATCACAGAGAAGATGTACCAAGCGGCAAATCACCTCTTGCACACTCTATCAATGTTGAGTATGACGGACTTAGCTTCCTCTTAAAAGAGCTTACCGATTTTGGCACAAGCTTCAAAATCTGTGCGGGCAGAGGCTTGACAAATGCTAGAAGCAGATTCAACATGGACGGCGGACTTACATCATACGGTGATTACTCAGAGAGCGACACTTCTATAGATTCTGTTGATATGTATGGTTTTATACTCGTACCGTACGATGACGGACAGTACAAAGTAAGCACGATGATGTATACAGCTACTAACCTTCCAGGGTTTACGATGGCAAATGGAACCGTAGGAAATGATTTTAGCTTAACGGGCGGAGATGGAATGATTGGCGGTCTAGCACCGGTATGGAGCGGAACTGGTACTGTGCCAACAGAAACTTTTAACGGCATGAAAGCAACATCTATGAATTCAAACCTAGTGATGAAAAGCATGGGTGACTTTGACGGACAAGTTCTTTCTTTTGAAGCTAGAGGACTTGGCGACGGCATCTCTGACTTCCTTGATGACACCAACTTCTTCGCAAGCTACGCAAGATCTATAACAAAACCGAACAACGAAAATGACACTATGAATCTTGCTGCGTTCGATGGTTTTATTGGGTATGATATGAATGCAATTGCGCAAATAGTTGACCCTGCTGATGGCGACCCTACAGATAGTGCGACAGCAACTCCTACTCAATTACAAAATATGGCAACAAATATGGCAAATATGGCAAATAACATGGCGCCTGTAAAAGAGGGTATGCTAGGCTCAACAGACAGCGAAACCGGTTCATCTATCTGGGTTGGCATAAACTTCCCTGCGATTATTACTGACGGTAGATTTGGACTTGAGTACAACCAAGGCGATGAGTACTGGAGATCATTTACTTACGGTGAAGATACTATGATAGGCTCAAAACTAGCGGCAAGAGGAAATGCGACTGAGGTTTATTACACTCAACCAATCGTAGGCAATAACTTCGTAGCTCAACTTAGATATACAACTATCACATATACACACACAGGAAGCCAAGGATTTTTCGGATCTGAGGGCATGCCTCTTGAGATAGATGATGCTGTAGCTATGGGAATGGATCCTGTAGAAAAAGCTACTGATATGAGATTTTCACTTACTTACAACTACTAAAAAATTGGCGGGAACTTTCCGCCGATTTGTTTTTTCTGACAATCTAAATTTAAAGTTGCCTACCCTATTTAGAGTGCTTTTGTCAAATCAAACAATCCATCTTCCTTGCATTGCTTTGTGTTTATGTTCGGAGGCTTCAATTATAGTTTCGCCACTCTTATAACCTCTTCAAGAGTGGTAATGCCTTCACTTGCTTTTTGAATACCGTCGGTGTACATTGGCTCAAATCCGTTTTTGATAGCAAGTCCTAATATCTCTTGCTTGCTTGCGCCTCTTGAAACCGCCGATGCTATTTCGTCGTTAAATTCAAAAACCTCGCTTATAATGGTTCTTCCTAGATATCCGCTCATATTGCATTTTTTACACCCTTTGCCTTTTGAGAATTTAAAGTGGGCTTTTTCTCTGCCTTTTAGATGCGGCATCAATCCTTCTAAAACCTCTTGCGGTATAGCTGCCTCTATCTTGCAATACGGACAAATCTTTCTTGCCAATCTTTGGGCTTGAATGGCGATAATAGAGCTAGCTACAAGAAACGGCTCTATCCCCATATCGACTATTCTTATAATCGCACTAACAGCATCATTTGTATGCAGTGTGGTAAAAACCAAATGCCCAGTAAGCGCAGCTTGAGTTGCAATCGATAAAGTCTCAAGGTCTCTTGACTCACCAATCATTATTACATCAGGGTCTTGTCTCAATATAGCCCTTAGCGCATTTGCGAATGTCAAATCCGCCTTTTGGTTTACCTGAACCTGCTGAATAAGATCCATTTTGTATTCGATAGGATCTTCTACCGTTATTATCTTTCTATTGACATTTTTTATTTCGTTAAGCCCGCCGTAAAGAGTGGTCGTCTTACCGCTTCCTGTTGGTCCGGTTACGAATATAATCCCATACGGCATCTTCATGGCATTTCTAAATTTAATAGTATTGTGATGGTTAAATCCAAGCTCATCTAGCTTTATCAAAACTTGGGTTTTATCCAAAATCCTCATAACTATCGATTCGCCTTCGCTAACCGGCAGAGTTGAAAGTCTAAAATCGTATTCTTTGTCATCAATCGTAAGAGAAAATCTTCCGTCTTGCGGCTTTCTTCTTTCGGCTATATCAAGCTCGCCTAAAATTTTAATTTTTGAGTTTAACGGAGGAAAAATATCCGGCGGAAAGCTGTATATCTCTTCTAAAAAACCATCAACCCTCGCCCTAACATGACACTCATAAGATGCAGGCTCAATATGTATATCACTTGCCATTTTTCTTATTGCAGTCGTTACAATAATCACAATAAGCTTCATTATGGCGGATTCTTCATCACCCTTTGAAGCTCCAAACTCCAGCTCTCTTTTCACACTTGCTAGAGTATCTTTAAGACTATAATAACTTTCCATTCTTGCTATTAGTCTTTTAACTTCGGCGGTTGTGCTTATGTTTATTTTAATCGGCTTGCTTGAAAGCATTCTTTGAAATGTATCTTGTGCATCAAGATCAAGAGGGTCAGCGAACATCACCTCAATGGAATCTTCTCCGTCATCTGCTTGATTATTCTCTTTAAAAGGAATAGCCAAAGTTCTTTTTATGACATTAAATTGTATTTTTTCAGCCACCCTTATATCAAAACTGACAACACCGGGCGGAATATAACTTACATCCAACTGTTCCGCAAGAATAATATGCATATTTTCTTCCGTTATATATCCAAGCTCAACCAATACTTCGCCGAGTTTTTTTGGAGTCTCAGATGCTTTTTGCTCTTTAAACGCATTTTCTAACTGCTCTTGAGTAATCAGGCTATGCTCTATTAAAAGCTCGCCGAGTTTTATCTGTTTTTTATGCATTTGTTCTTCTTAATAATATATATATGTTTTGATATGTACACCGTCTTTATACTCTTTTATTTCTATTTTTGCGATAGCTGAAGAGTCTATAACCCTAAGCTCGTATCTATTATTGTCGCTACTAAATATAAAGCTTTTGTCTGTTTTTTCATACTTGTTTTCCACAAATGCGTCAAAAACCCTAGAAAGCACATAATCCGTTTTAGGAGTTCTAACCAAAGAGATATCCATACCGTCAACAAGCGCTTGATATAAAAGTTTTTTTTGAAAAAGAATCGTCGAATAATAAGATGCGTTAAGTCTGGATGACGGGGTTTTTTTAAGCAGCACGGCAGGAAGAGCGAGCATGTCTATCATGTCGGACTTTAGACAAGAATAGGCAACCGTGTTTATAAAAACTTCATCTTCTTTCTCTTGTTTTATAATTTCAATTCCGTTTTTGCACACTTGCAGGTATTTTTCATTTTTATAATCATTAAATATCTCGCTTTTTGTTGCCGAAAAAACATAGGAGAGAAAAAAAGCGAATAGAAGTATTTTTTTCATTTTTTATCTTATTTCATTGAGAAGTTTTTTGATATTTACGGAATCTCTTTTTTGCAAATAAGTTAATAATGCTCTTTTTGCCTGATCCGACCTTCCCAATACTACGCTTGATTTTGCAAAAATAATCCAACTCTCCTCATCGGCGCTATTTATTTTATTTGCCTCCAAAGACCATTTTATTGCTTTTTCGTGTTTTTTATTTTCAAAGTAAAATTTTGCAATCTTTAACGCTTTTTCGTATGTTTTATCTGCCAAAAACTCCTCTATATACAAAATCTCAAGATTTGATTGAGAAATCTCTTCCTTTTGAACTGCCATCTCTTTGTTTTGCTCTTTTTTCGGCTCTGTTTTTTCTTCTACTTTTGTTTCAACTTTTTGGACTTCAATCTCTTTTTTTATTTCGCCTTTTGGTTTTGACTCTGTTTTGCTCTCTTTTTCTTTCTCTATTTGTTTTTTTTCAACGACTTGAATCTCTTTTCTTGGCTCCGCTTCTTTTTTTGCAGGCTTTTGTATTTCGAGTTTTTTATTTTGAATATCCTCTTCAAAGGATTTATTTATCGCTAAAGAGAGAGGTTTTTTATCATTTTCTTTTGGCGTTGATTTGGCTTGCCCTATTTGCTTTGGTTCAACAACCTCGGCTACTTGCTTTGGAGTCGGTGCTTGTGCTAAATTATCAAAAAACTGCACATAAACCAAATATCCAAAAACAGCCATAAGCGCAAAAACAGCAAACAAAATCCTCTTTTTTCTCTGCTTGCCAATCCATTTTTGTTCTAAATCGCTAAATCTATCCATTTATCATCTTTAAATCTAATGCTGCCATTTCTATATATTTATTTTTCATACTATTGCCAAAAAAAGACTTTGCATTATGCATCCTTGTCTCTAAAATCTCTATTAGCCTATAAAGAAGCCTATTGATATCTCTCAAATTGCCTTTTGTATATTGATGTATTTTTTTGTAGTTGCCTTTTGACAAAAGAGAGACCAGCTCTAGCGAATTACCCAAAAGCAGTTTTTTTCCTATGTATTGCTCAACCTCATCCAAAGTAAGAAGCCCTAGCTCTATTGTCTCAAAAGTTCTTGTTTTAAAATGCTCTTTTGCAAGAATATCTTCCTTATCCAATTTATGCACGGAGATGATAAACTTAAATATTTTTTGATTTGAAAGAATCCTAATCCATTCAAGAGTCTCCTCATCATAAAGCTGCGCCTCATCAAGAAGAATATACATCTCACTCTTAATCTCTTGCTTAAACATATCGAGCAACTGACCATTAGTAGCATCTGCCGGGGGGTCTTTTTTCGTTATCTCTTTATATATTTTTTTTAGCGCATACTCTTTTTCAAAAACCGGCTCTTTAAAATAAAGCACATTTAACGAATCTTTATAGTTATTATAAAACATCTGCATAATATAAGACTTGCCGGTTCCCGGTCTGCCGTACATTAATATTATCTTAAAAGGATTTTTTACAGAATTGACAAGCCTGCTATATGCGTTTCTGCTATTGCTAAGAGCCACATAGTGTTCGTTTTCTTCAGAGTCCACAAACAGTGATTTTGCAAGCTCAAAATCCATTAGCGATTCTCCTCGTCATAGTTATAAGGTATAGTATCGGGGATTTCTTCTGTTTTTGTTTTTTCTTTTGTTGGTTTTTCTTCTGTTTTTAAATTTGACGCACTTTTTTGAAGCCTATTTGTCGTTGCATTCAAATCCGTCTTCTCTATGATAGTTTCAAATCCTAGCTCATCCAAAGAAGGAATTTTATCCACTGTTGCAAGATGCGGAGTCAAAACAAAAATGATTTCAGTCACTATATCTGTTGTTTGTGTTGATTTAAAAAGCCTGCCAAGATAAGGAATATCGCCAAGAAGTCTTACTTTGTTTTCAACCTCTCCTTTTGTACTGCTAATCAAACCGCCCAAAATTATAGAATCCCCGTCTTTTACTCTAACTACGGATGATATTCTTCTTGTAACCGTATCAGGCGGAAGATTTCTTACCGTAGTTTGCTTAACGGCATCTTCTGAATATTTAAATTCGCTTATAGACGGATTGATTCTAAGCGTTATAAAACCTTCATCATCGATTTGCGGGGTAATATCAAGCAAAACTCCGACAAACAACGACTGCGGAAGCTGGCTTTCTGAAGTTGCGGTAGTTGTTGTGCCGGTGGTATATGTGCTTGTTACTAGATAGTTTATATTATCTCCGACGCTTATCATCGACGGCTGGTTATTTATGGCTAAAATTTTTGGATTCGATAGAGATCTAGTCTCGCCGTATCCTCTTAAAAAATTAAAAAAAGCGCCCATCTCAAGCGATGCTGATTTGTCAATAACTATTGAGTTGCTTTCTGTCTTTGTCTTTACTCCATTGAGTGTTTGGTCATCAACGCTATCCAATAGCGTTCCCGTTAGCCCAAGATCCAAAGAAAAATTTGACCAATCTATGCCCACGCTATGAGATTTATCCAGTGCTACGCTAACTATTTTTACATCGATTATGACCTGCTTTCTAAGAGCGTCCAAAACCTCTTTTATATATTTTTCTATTCTATCAAGCTGTTTTTTTGTGCCTGTTGCTATAACCTGCCCGCTTTTTTTATTAATTATCAGCGTAGATCTATAAGTATCCTCTTCATCTTCTGGTCTCTCTACGATTTGATGAAGGTTGCTAGAAAGATCTTGCCAAAAGTCAAACGATTCGGTAGTTTGGATATAAGCCCCTGTTGAGCCGGAATTGGAAGTGCCGCCGGTTGTCGCACCTGCAGTCGCCGTACCTGCGCCAGCAGCAGTGGTTGCAGTGCCGCCGGTTGTCGTACCGCCTGTAGTGCTTGTTGCCGATGAGCCGCTTATAATTACATCCGTATTGCTATTTCCGGTTCTTGTGCTATCGATATAATCAACCTTAAAAGTTTTTGTAGCAACATATGAAATTGTTAAAATATCATCCTCTATCTCATAGTGCAGATTATTTCTTGAAAGCAAAACATCAAAAATATAATCTATCTCTTTTCTGTTTATATCAATAGGCGAGAGGGTTTTTCCTTGGATAATGCTTTTTGTCTTTCTATCACTGTAAACTACAGAAAATCTACACTCTTTTGCCATTATATTTATAGCTTGACTCAATAGAGTATTATCAGGAAGTGTAAGCGAGAGTCTATCATCCACACATTTAGCATCAAGTGAGGCGCTAAGAAGCAAAAAAGTCAGAAACGGAGCTATTTTTTTAAACATTATTTATCTCTCTTAATTGAAATATCATCTTCTTTTGTAAACTTTTTCATAAAAGCCTTTCCATCTTTCATAAATGTTACGCCTTCTTCGGTAATAGTTTGTATTACATTTCCGCTTATCTCGTCTCCGGCTCTATAAAGCTTTCCGTTTATTATGGCTTTTTTATTAATAACACCGGTTACTTCCAATGCTACTTCTTCTTTTTTCTTAACAACAGACAGCGGTTTTACAAATCTCTCTATTTGAACAAAGGGATTTTTTATATTAGTATTTATTTCTATATTTTTTTTGGTCGATATTTTCTCTATCAATACATCTATCTTTCTTTTTTCTTCCTCTTGAGCAAAAACAAGAGAAACTAAAAAAACAAAAACAAGAGGAGCCAATCGCATATTAAACCCCCCACGCTATAATCGTAAAATCGACTATGATTTTATTATTTTCGGTTCTTAATGATATTTTTTCTATATTTGAAATTGAAACATCTGATTCTATATCCTTAATAAAAGCGAATATATTTTCAAAAGTTCCGACGGCATTGAAATCAACAGTAAGAACCGGTATTAATTCCGTATTCTCTTTTTTTGGCGGAACTTTACTGTTTGAAAAGCTGCTCATTGAAATTTTATTTTTTTTGGCACTTAAAACCAAACGATGGAGATAATTGGATCTATTTGACGGATTAAAATATACGAAATTTACAGACTCAAGTTTTGCATCAATATATGCTGAAAGTTCCTTAACTTCTTCTATGTGATTTTTTAGAGCTTGCAACTCTTGTATCTTTTTTTCTTTTGATAATTTTTCAGATACAAGCTCTTCGTAAGTGTTCATTTCTGACTTTATAGAACGAAGCTCGCTTGCAATTTTTTTGTTCTTAGCGGAAGCGGATGGAATAACATACTGATAAGATAAAAATCCAAAAACCAAAAACGGCAGTGCCATAAGAATATTCTTATCTTTTGCCTTTTTTAGACTCAAAAAACTATCAAGTTTTGCTAAATAGTGTTCGATAGGTATTTTTTTCATCAGCTTTTAACCTTTACCGTTACCGTTGTTCTATATCTTTTAATCTTCTCGTCATAAACATATTGATTCATTTCGGCATCAAACTCCTCATACTCACTCAAAGAGATAAGAAAGGCGGTAAAATACTCATCTTTTAAAGAGCGCAAATCTATAGTATATGTGTCGCCGTAAAATTCAATTTTTTCAATAGAAATGTTATTCTTATTTACCAAATGAAAGATTTTATTAAGATTAATTACTTTGGAGTTTTTATCATCTTTTTGAGCTTGTATCTCCTCTATTAGTATTAATTTTGAGGTTAAATTGTTCTGCTCTGATTCCAAAAGTGT
>JAUPLZ010000326.1 GCA_030836705.1 Campylobacterota bacterium | reverse complement strand
TGGGGGTTTCTCGCGATTTTAGGCCTGCCGGTTACGAAGATGCAAACGGAGTATATCGGCGGGCTCTATAATACGCGCAATGACGAAGTTAAAGATAAGCTTGAGAAACAGATGACGGAGGGGGATGGGATTTTTGGCGTGGGTGAAGGTGTTACTCACACCATTATGAGCTCTATCCCGTATATGTTTGTTCCGGGGGCGGGGACGGTTTTTAAAACAAGTATAGATGCGGCGAACGGGATTAAAAACGGAGTTGATTCCTCTTTGCCCGGTTGGCTTGGCGGAAAGCTTGGCACCGGTGTAGCGACTAGCATAGCTGCTACTGCGGGGGGTATGGCTATTGGATATCAAGTGTCAAAAACTATGCTTGAACTCTCCCCGATAGTGGGGATAGTTATTATTGGGCTTGTGAGGTTTATTGTTATAATGATAAAGATATTCTCATTTCACTTTGCGAGTCTTTTTTTGATGCCGATAATGTTCGCTCGTGAGAATATTAAGGCTTTGAGTAATTTTACTATGAAGATTTTTGCGACTATGATGGAGCTTCCGATTTTTGTTTTGGCGGTATGGCTTGCCATTACCGCAAATTCGCTGATCCATTCGGTCGGCGATGTTTTTAGCAAGAAGATTACTCTTGGGATGCTTGAGAATAATGAGGCGCAGTATGCGGGAATTGCTACAAATCAAATTGGATACAATGGGGAGTGGCTTGCTAAATTGAAGATTTATGTTTTTGACGGGGTTATGGAGATTGCGATTGCTGTTTTCTCCGTTATCATCATTTATAAACTTATTATTACTCTTCACAATACTCTCTTTGAGATATTGGAGATTCAAGGAAGTCAGTCGCTTGACAACTCTATTGAGAGTATGAAGAATGAAGCAGGGGGATGGGGGAGCAGGATTTAACCCCTCTTAGAAAAGTATAATAAAAATATAATTGATTAAGTAATAATTAAGCATAATAAGCATATAATGTTATATATCAATTAACAAAAGGATTTAAAATGAGTGCTAATAATAATTCAAATTCAGCGGCAGCAGGGCAGACAATAAGAGAGGGTGGGTTTATAGCAAGATTATTTGCGTATGCTTTTTTTTATGTGCCATTTTATCTTATTGGTGCGTGGCTTATAATAATGACAGATGCTGAATGGACAAAAGGCAGCACTTTTGGCAATTCTACGCTTGACATGCTGTTTGGGATGTTTGTGTTTGCAATCCCTTTTATCCTCTGGGAGAGAAGCGTAAGAAAGTTTAGAAGAAAACATGGGTTGAGTATTTGGAAGAATATCGCTGCTGAACTTGAGCAGATGGAAGTTGACCAGAGAGTTGCAAAAGAGCATAAGGCGTTTGTTAATAACGGTTTGGTTAAAGAGGCTGTGGTTGACAGGGGTGATATCGGGTATTGGCATGGGCTTTTCGAGAAGGGGGCTATTACCAAGGAGCAGTTTGAGGCGAAGAGGGCTGAATTGCTTTAAGGGTTTGGTTGAAAACTTTTAAAAAATAAATCAAACAGAAAACACATATATTGATAAAAGGACTTTAAGATGAGTGTTCAACCAAAGCTGATAACCTTAAATGATTTTAATCCTAGAGACACAAATAACCCCTTTGTCGCATTGTCTTTTGTAAAATTTATTGGCGGAGGGGAGTTATTAGTCGTAATAAATGATGAAGTTCTCAAAGCCATTATAGAGGTTTATGGTGAAGATGGGGAAAAAGAGATAGTAAGAATGGTAGATAGAGGACAAGTGTTTATTTCGCAAGCTGAAAGAGTTTTAGGTTTGGAAAGATACAAGGAAGTTGGGAAATCCATTCCTTGCGAGTGGGAGTAGAAAATGAGAAGAGTGTTTCTTTAATGTTTCAAACAATAAGGAAAAAAGATAGATTCTAGCCTCCCACGGAGAGGTCTGAATGTGTTTTAAATTTAAAAATTGGAGATAGAAAATGAGAAGAGTAGTTTTAGCCGTTATGGCGGGGATGGTTTTGTTTAGCGGGTGTGTAGGTGCCAAAGATGGTTTAGCTGTAAATACTATGGGTGAAAATAAGATTGATAGATACTTTAAAGAGGGCACTATTATTGGGCAGAAAAAGGCTGTGATTGACGATAGAGAGTTGGCTGTTTTAACCGGTTTAGGTGCGGGTGCCGTTGGCGGTGCCGCTATTGGCGGGATGAACTCTAACGCCGTAGAGGGCGGTTTAGTCGGTGCTGTTTTAGGCGGGGTTGTCGGCGGGATAATGGGTAATGAGGTTATCGCTTTTGAGACTACGATTCAGAGTAAAGATGAAAAAGTCGTCGGGTTTTTAAAAGAGAAGCTGCCTCTTGGGACTGTTGTTGAATATACAATCAAGGACGGGAAGTTGAAAAATGTGGAAGTTGTAGCGCTTTCTCAATCAGAGTTTAAAATTATTAAATAGTTATGAACTCTTTTAAGCTTCTCTTGGCTCTTGTCGCTTCGGGGCTGTTTGTTGCTTTGGCGGTTAAGCCTGTTTCTGTTGAGAACAAAGAGAAGTTAAGTGTTGATGATAGCGGCCCAAAGAGTTATAGTCAATCGCAAGCAAGAGGTGTGAGTGTGAGGGGCACATCTACGCAAAGGGTTTCTTCAAGAGATCGTAAGCCGGCTTATGTTGATAATAGAGAGTCTGTAAAGCAGGATAAAAAAGAGAGGGTTGAAGCAAAAGAAAATTCCGTGCCGAAACCTCTGCCTCCCAAAGAAAATCCCTATGATATTTTGATTAAGAATATTACGCATGAACTTGAATTTAATATTCAAGACAACAGGACTCTTGAAATAAGAGTCGTTAAGCTAAGCGGGGAAGATCTCTTCAAGAAGATTAAGAGTGATTTTGCCTATATGCTTGAGAACGAAATTGCAAAAGAGGCGTTTCGGAACTATTTTTCCCACTACTATCAAAAAAACAAAAATCTCTCCCAAATATACAAAGATGTTAGGATTGATTTAATGAATTTTGAAAATTTTACTAAGTTTTCTACTCTTAAAGAGGCTTTTTTGTTTTATAAAGAAGAAGAGCTTAATAAGGATTCGTTTTGACACCATATCTCTATATCGGTTCCATTATCTCTTCGCTTTTTGGGTTAAACACTCCTCAGTATAGTGAGACGGCTTTGCTTCTCGGTGGTGGCGTTCTTCTCTTTGCCTTAGTTCTTGAAGCTAGTGCGTTTATAGAAAATAGTGGCGGGGGAACGGCGGTGCGAATCGAGCCGACGAGAGATTTATATCGACCGCAAGGCGTTGTCTATAATGCACCTAAGAGTTCGCCTGCTCCTTCTTATTCTCTGCCTAGGGTTGATTCATATCAGAGTGATTTTGATATGAGATGCAGCGTTAAAGGCGATATCTATGAGGCGCAAATTAAAGAACTATTAAAAAAAGCGGTTAAAGTTTTTGGAGAGGTTAATCACTACGGGCTCAATGTCTCTTCTTTGGAGATTGAGCCACGGGGGCTGCGTAAGCAATATGACGGTGGGATAGATATCTTTTTTACCGTGAAGGATAAGAGAGGGAGCGAAAAGATAGGAGCTATTCAATGTAAAAATTGGGATAGTTCGTATGAGGTTGAGCGCAGTGAGATATCTCGTTTTTTTAATGTCATGGCTTCATCAAGTGAAAAATTCGTTCATGGATTTTTTGTCTGTAATATTTCAGATACCGTTTCAGATATGGATATGGTCTTATTTAGCAATATTAATTTTATCACTATTCCTTCTCTCATAAGAGAGAAGCGAGATAGGAGCGGCGCGATTGAAGATTTGATAGAGCAGACAGCAAACTCGCGGAAAATGGATTTTGGAGCCGAGTTTTCGCGGGCGCTTGTCTATGCTAGGCTGAATGAGATTAAGAATTCTTTGGGGAAGTGAAAAGATTTTAAGTTTAGAGGGATATAAGAAAAATGAAACATATAGTATTTGATCGTCTCTATCCGTGTGGCGGCTGCGAAGTTATTGAGGCCGTAAAAGAGGAAGGGAGTAAACTTTTAAGAGTTAGGGTTCTTGAAATTAGTGACACTCATACGCTTAATCTCTATATAGGTAAAAAGGTTTCCGTTGGAGATGTTATTTGTTTAAATGATTTTGAAGTTAGGTCGAAGGTGAGCTTTAATTCTTTTTTTGCTTTTTTGGAAAATACAGAGATTGAGAAGTTTTCTATTGAGGAGATTAAGTCGGTTGAGACTCTTTACCCTGCTCATCTTTTCAAGCTTACTGAGGTTGAAGGGGGCGATAGGGCGGCTCTTTTAAGAGATGAGTGGATTAAGCTGATTAGGTCTGCTATTGACTCTTTTAATGATGATGGATATCCGTCTATTGGTACCGAAGAGGCAAAGCGAAGGGTTGCGGCGGCGGTTGAGCGATATAGAGCGGGGGATGGGAAATGAAATATATAGGTGTTGTGAGAGCTATTTTTATAGCGAATAAGATGAAAGAAGAGCTTGTTTACAATATGGCTAAGTCTGAGGGGAACTCTCTGAGTTTTGCGGAGACTGCTTCTGTTATGCAGGGGATTTCCGTTGGTGGAAAGAAGATGTATGAACTTAGACAAATAGAACATATTAAGGCTGGGTGGGATGAGATAATATCACAGGTGAAAAATGGTTCTTTTGAAGTCTCTAAAGAAAATTTCATTCATATTAACACCATTGTCGCAGAAGATGATAATAATGAGCTTGGCGGGTTTCGTAATTTGCCTGTTAGAATCGGCGGAACAAAATGGATGCCTCCATTGCCTATGCTCTTAAATGATAGCTTTAAGAGTATGTTGGAAGTTTTTAATAATGAAAATTTAGCAATTGAAGAGAGAGTTTGCAATCTTTTTTTAGAGTCCGCACGGAGTCAATTTTTTGCCGACGGAAATAAAAGAACCGCACAATTAATAATGAATGGTGTCTTAATGCAAAGAGGGTACTCTCTTTTTTCTATTTCGCCCGAAGAGGATGCAGAATATAAAGAGAAACTTGTCGCTTTTTATGAAAGTGGAGATGCGGAAGAGATTAAGGAATTCATGGGAAAGTTGGCGGCTCAGATAGATTTGCGTTTTGATAATCTGTTTGAGCAAAAGTTGAATATTTTGGAAGACGATGGCTTAAGTGATGAGCAGCGCGAAGATGCCGTTCGAGCGTTAGCGGATGGTGATTCTGGGTTGAAGCTTGGTTAAATTACTTTGTAATAGACTTGATTTATAACTGATATTCAGTTATTATAGTGGATAAAAAAGGGAGATATAATGACTGATTTTGAAATAGCAAAAATGTTAGAAATTCCTTTAAAGACGCTTGCTGATTGGAAAGGCAAAAAAAGCAAAAGAAACAGGCTGTATGGTTTTTTGTCAAAAATGAGCTTAGATGAAGCTCAAAAGATAGATAAAAGAGAGTTGGAAATAGAACAAAAAACGAAGTTTAGTCCCGATGCAAAATGGGTTAAACTTGATAAGAGCTGGTTTTTTACCGACTTGCTTTGGTCAAGCGGGAATGGGCAGAGAATCGCTGTAGATACTATTATAGTAGTTTATATGAGTAATCCGGATCAAAGAAATACGGATGTGCTTATAGATTTGTTCGGCGTAGAGCGATTAGAGAAGGTCGTTAATAAGCATTTTGATTTTGATGATTCTTCAAAAAGAGTTAAGCCGGTTGCGTTAGCACAAATACGATATGGGTGCAAGAAGGTTTTTAAAAAATCTAGTATAGTTGGTTTAAAGATAGATACGGATAAGCTCGCTAAGGTTTTGAAGCGGGCGACACAGAAGAGAATTGATGCGATTGTCAGCAGGGTTGATAAATCTATTGTTTTGGAAGCGGCTAAAAAAAATGAATTTCCTGAGTCATACTCACTTAAAAGTAAAATAAAATACGCGCTAAAGAAGATCACATGACGGAAAATATAAAAAATCTCTTATTGAATATAAAAGAGCATGGTATTTTTAAAGATTTTGACTTTAGACTTATCGGCGGAACTGCCCTGTCACATCACTTAAATCATAGGCTCTCGGAAGATTTGGACTTTTGTATAATGGGCAAGTTACCTAGGAGAGCCATAGCAGAGTTTATAAGTCGCTGCGTTGATTTATATAATGAAGATAAGGTTGATTTTATAGAGTTCTCTCAAGGGAAGCTGCTTGATTTTCAAATAAACTGTGAAGATATTATGGATTATGAGCAGAATTGGAAAATTGCAGGCGTTAAGGTTACTTTTTTTGACGGTTCGGATAATCGAGGCGTTAGAGATATTTTTAAAAATGATTGTTTTGTGCAAGAGGGCAATATAAAAATAGCGTCGGTAGATTCTATTTTCGCTATGAAGTCGCTAATGTTCTACAATAGGGCGAAGTCGAGAGATTACTTTGACTTGCTGTGCATGTATGAGCATGACAAAAGCAGATATTCTGTTGAAAAAACTTTGGCTCTTATCCAAAAGTATGAGATGGCATATCAAGGCGAAGATGGGATGAAGCTGTTTCTACAAAAGCTTGAATATCCTCCATACTCAAAAGAGAGGGATGAGCCTTTGGTTGGATTAATATCTTATCCTGAGGATTTTAAAACTTTAAGCAATAGGCTTGTTAAACTTATTAAAAATGCAGATATGGATATGGTTTTGCAATTAAAAGAGAGTTTAGAATTTTTAAAATTAGAGAGTAATGCGGTGGGGGAGATTTTTTGCCACGGTGATTCCGATGATTTGGATGATAAGCAGCGCGAGGATGCCGTTCGAGAGATGGCGGACGGTGATTCGGGGTTGAAGCTTGGTTAAGTTGTTTTGATATTGACTTGTTTGCTAATAATCAATATAATACATACTATAATAAGTCTTAATTAGTTTTATTATGATTAAAACACAATATAGGAAGTTTTATGATAGAATTAAAAACACCATCGGAAATTATAGATATTTTAATTGAAACTATAGAAAAAACAAGGAAAAAAAATAAGCTTAGGCAAATAGATTTATGTAAAAGTGCTGATGTGCCTCTTGCTACCTATCAAAATTTTCTTTATTCAAAAACAATAAGTTTAATAAGTTTAATAAAAGTCATGTATGTATTAAAAATGAATAATAATCTTGAAAAATTTATTTATTTTGAGGAAACAATAAGTTTAAAAGATATTAGACTGATTAAAAAGAAAAAAACATCCCCCAAAAGAATAAGGATAAGTGATGAAAAAAGATGATTTGCTAGAAGTTGAAGCGTTTATATATGGGATAAAAATAGGAACCTTAGCTATGCTTGACGGGAAAGTATATTTTGAATATGACCCAAATTTTAAAGATAACAATTTAGAAATTTCTCCTATAAAATTAAACACAAAAGATATAAAAGACACCTACTTAAATAGTGATTATTTTGACATATATCATGGCATGGCGGGTGTTTTTTTTGATTCATTGCCCGATAAACACGGTATGCCATTTATTTATAGATACTTTGAAAGTAAAGGCTTTAAGGAAAGTGAGGTTTCTCTGCTCCATAAATTAACTTTTATTGCGGACCGTGGAATGGGGGCAATAGAGTATAAACCAAAAGAACACCAAGACCCTGTTGTTAAAATTGGTTTGGTTGAATCTGTAAAATCTTTGCGTGATGGTATGAATAAAATATTTGAAAATAATGCCTCAGAATATTCGATAGATATGCTTATGAATATAATAGATAGTGCCTCTCCCATTGGTGGAGCAAGACCTAAAATGTTAATTTTATTCAATAGTCAAACAAGACAGATAAAATATAATAATAAATCTCTTGAACAAGGGTTTAAAAGAGCTATTATTAAATTTGATGAAGTTTATCCAGATGAAAATTTAATTAATAAAAGTTTAGAATTTACTAAACTTGAATATTTATTTATGGATATAGCAAAAGATTGTGGTATAGAAATACCAAATATTTTACTTTTTGAAGAACAAAATCAACATCATCTCATTTTAGAAAGATATGACAGAGATAGGGATGATAATAAAATTCATATTTGTAGTGCTTCTGGACTTATGCACAAAGATATTAGTGTTGCAAAAGTAATGTCATATGAGGAGCTTTTTGCCTTTACTAATAAAATATGTGCCAAACAATCAGAAATTAATCAACTTTATAAAAGAATGATTTTTAATGTTTTGTGTTTAAACTTTGATGACCATGCTAAAAATTTTGAATTTATGATGGATAGAAGAGGCGAGTGGAGTTTAGCTCCCGCGTATGATGTCACATACTCAAAAGGGGCACTCAAGGAGCATTTAACGACAATTAATGGCAAAGGCAAGGATTTTGTTATTGATGATTTTCTGAAGATTGCATCAGAGAATCTTATTGATAAAAGCAAAGCACTTACTATTATCTCTACAATGGCAAGTGAATTATCAACTTTCAAAGAAAGAGCTGAAAAATTAGACATAAGTACCGAATCTATTAATGAGTGTTGGGATGATATTCAGGAACAACTTAATCTAGTGAAATTTGATATTCCACCTCATTTATTAGCTACAAAAAATATTAAAGACATGAGTGGCAAAGAACGCGAAGATGCCGTTCGAGCGTTAGCGGATGGCGATTCGGGGTTGAAGCTTGGTTAAGACTATATTATAGTATAGTTTTAAAGGAGTTTATAAGGTTGTTTCGTATAAACTACATTCTGATATAGTTTATAAGGATGGGTTGTTGTGGCGAAAAAAGTAGTGGTTTCCGAAAAGCCGGTATCAAAAATAATAGAGTCTGCGGCGGATGTTGGCAGGATCATCAAATATGTAAGAACCTCTAATGGTTTGAGTATCGCGGAGGCTGCTAAGCTTTGCAATATAAGCCACATTACTTTTGCTGATTTAGAAAAAGGGAAGGGGGATGTGAAATTTTCAACTGTTTGGCATATTTGCCATATGTTTGGATTAAAAATCACTTTTATATGAACAAGCTAGATGTCTTTTTTAATAACGAGCTTATTGCACATGTCACATATTCTGCATACGAGGATAAATATGAATTTCTCTATAAGGACAGTTGGAAAGAGAGCGGTTTTGAACTTTCGCCGCATCTCTCCTTTGATAAAGATGCCTCATCAAAAACAGTTAAAAATTTTATAGAAAATTTACTGCCCGAAGGGCGTGCGCTTGATGATATCGTCCGCTTCAATAATCTTTCAAAAAATAATCATTTTGCTATTCTTGGGGCCATTGGCTCCGAAACAGCAGGAGCAATAACATTTATCTCGGAACAAAGCAGGGCGGAGGATCTCTTTAGAGAGGTCTCCCTTGACGAGCTTGGCGAGAGGGTTAAGCAGAGGGAGTTTCAATCTATCGCCGTGTGGGACGGCAAGGTTAGAGTTTCTATTGCCGGAGTTCAAGATAAGCTTCCTCTTGTAATTATAGATGGGAAGATTGGGTTTGGAGAGGGGAAGTATGCCTCCACTCATATCTTGAAATTTGGAAATCAAAGAGAGGAGAATATTG
>JAUPLZ010000325.1 GCA_030836705.1 Campylobacterota bacterium | reverse complement strand
TGAGTGAAAACCAGCATTTTGTAGAAATCTGCAAGCATCATGACATTACATTTATTGGACCAAGTGTAGAGGCTATGGAACTTATGTCCGACAAGGCAAAAGCCAAAGATGTAATGATAAAAGCCAAAGTTCCGACAGTTCCTGGAGTAGAAGGCACTTTAAGAGATGCCGACCATGCCAAAGAGGCAGCTGAAACTATCGGGTATCCCGTAATCCTAAAAGCAAGCGCGGGCGGTGGCGGTAGAGGTATGCGTGTGGTTGAAGACGCAAGCTATATCGAAAACGCATATCTTGCTGCAAGTTCCGAGGCGCTAGGTGCTTTTGGCGACGGAAGTATGTATATTGAAAAATACATCAAAAATCCAAGACATATCGAAGTTCAAGTTATAGCAGATAAATATGGCAATGTTCTTCATTTGGGCGAAAGAGATTGTTCTATGCAAAGAAGACATCAAAAGGTCATAGAAGAATCTCCTGCTATTAAACTTGATGATACGGCTAGAAAAAAGCTTCACGAAGCAGCTATCCAAGCATGCAAATACATAAAGTACGAAAACGCAGGAACGCTTGAATTTTTAGCAGATGAAAATAATAACTTTTATTTTATGGAGATGAATACAAGGCTTCAAGTAGAGCATTGTGTATCGGAGATGGTTAGCGGCGTAGATATCATAGAGTGGATGATAAATGTAGCCGAGGGAAAAGAGCTGCCAAAACAAGAAACCATACAACTAAAAGGTCATGCTATCGAGTTTAGAATTACGGCTGAAGACCCTGTGTCATTTATACCAAATCCTGGAAAACTAAAACAGTACATAGTCCCCGGCGGAAAAGATGTTCGCGTTGATTCACACTGCTACACAGGCTATATCATACCGCCTCATTATGACTCTATGATTGCTAAACTTATCTGTTATGGCAAAGACAGAAATGAAGCCATAGCAAGAGCCAAACAAGCATTAAGCGAATACACAATTAGCGGCATTAAAACAACTGTTGATTTTCATAAAAAAATGCTTGAAAATGAGGTTTTTATAAACAATAAATACGATACAAAGTATCTTGATACTCTTATAGAAGCCAGCAAGAGAAAATAATGAAAGCCTCTTTTAAAGAGGTTTTCTTGTTTTATCCGACTATTATATTTTGCTCTTTTTTATCGCTCACTTCGCCGATTTCACAAGCGAAAATGCCCTCTTCTTTGCATTTTTTTAGAATATTTTGTGCGTTTTTTGGACTAGCCGATATGAGAAGTCCGCCTGAGGTTTGAGCATCAAAAAGTATCATCTCCTCTTCAAAAGAGAGTGGTTTTTTGAAAAACACTTTATCTTTTAGATAGCCTTTGTTTGCATAGCTTCCCGCAGGAATAATTCCCATTTTTGCAAACTCAATTGCCTCTTTCATAAAAGGAACTTTTTCAAACTCAACTTCTATTGATAGTCTTGATGCGCTCATTTCGTTTAGATGCCCTAAAAAACCAAAACCGGTTACATCAGTACAAGCCGTGGCATTAAACTCTCTAGCAATTAGCGAAGCTTTGTAGTTAAGCGTTTTTAGGTTGTCTGCTACTTTTTGCATGGTCTGCATATCTAAAAGATCAGCTTTTATAGCGGTTATCAAAATCCCCATGCCAAGAGGTTTTGTAAGGATTACAACATCACCTTTGTTTATTGTGTTGTTTCTAAGGATTTTATTCGGATGGACAAAACCGGTAGCGCTTAGACCAAAAATCATCTCCGGTGTCTGTATGGTATGCCCGCCGATGATGACAGCTCCGCATTCATTGGCTTTGTCTTGTGCACCCAAAAGAATCTCGCACAAAATCTCTTTTTGGTGATGCTTACTATCAAACCCTACGACATTTAAAGCGCTTTTTGCATCGGCACCCATGGCAAAAATATCACTAAGCGAGTTAGCGGCGGCAATCTGACCATAAACAAACGGGTCATCGACAACAGGCGTTATAAAATCCACCGTTTGAACCATCGCTAAGTTTTCGTCTATTTTATAAACTCCGGCATCTTCATTCCCCTCAAACCCTACGATAAGATTTTCATGAAATGATTTTAGTCTGCAAGTGACGCTTGATAGTGTATCAGGCGCTAGTTTGGCGGCACAGCCTGAGGCTTGTACGAATTTTGTAAGCTTTGCGCTTGTATTCATAAAGAAACAACCTCTGAATTAGTAAGCATAAGCAAGGTTTCATAAGCATTGCCTACTACTCCCGCTTTAAGGTCGTTTGCGTCCATGCCAAATGCGCTCAAGCAAAGCCCGCAACTATAAATAGCGACACCTTTTTGCTCTAATTTTTTCAAAGACTCAATAATCTCTTTATTCTCATCTTTTGTACTCAAAAGCACGCCTTCGTTTACAAAAATGATATTTTTTGGCAATACCGGCAACTCCAAAGCGGTTTTTATAAAACCTGTCATTAGTTTTTTGCCAAGCTCACCGCTCCCGATGCTGTTTGATTTAATAAAAAAAGTTTTATTTGAAAAATTTCCGCTCTTTTCTTGTGGCAAATCGCACGGATAACCTTTGATAACAGCAAGAATCGTCGTGCCGTCTTCAAGCTTGTTCTCCCTTATCTCATATCCGTTGTTTATCGCAAATCGTTTGCAGTTTTCTATCGATGAGAGAGTGTTAAGCTTAACTTCTAAAATCCCATCTTCTTTTATCTCTTCCAATGCTTTTTTGACTTCAAGTACCGGCTGCGGGCATGCCATATCGGTGCAATCAATTTTCATTCTGCGCCTTTAGATTTTTTTGTAAATTTTTTAATATTTCAAGCGAATTTTCATTATTTTTGTTATCTACCGTTAAATCTATTCGCTCTTGTTTTTTGTATACAGTATCATAATATTCAACCAAAAGAATTTTTACGACTTCTTTTAAATTTTTTTCGCCGTAAGCTTTTATTATCTCATCTTTTGAGTTTTTTTTAATATACGGCGAGATTCTATCCATGCAAAAATAAAAATACTCATCGCTCATATTTTCATAAAGATTTAAAATTCTCTTCACTCTCTCTTCAAGCGGTGCATTTATGCGA
>JAUPLZ010000324.1 GCA_030836705.1 Campylobacterota bacterium | reverse complement strand
AAATTTGTAGGCATTCAAGATGATGCGAAAATTTCAGCCGAAAAAGGTGTAGCCGGCGGCGTTAGAGGCGGTATAGCTGTTTCACACGGGAAATGGCTTTTAAGACAAGGTACTACAAACGACTGGGATAGCGACGGTACTGCTGAAACCTTTACTACTAAAGGTTATCTTGCAAATCTTGAAACCGGCGGAGCTTTTGATGAAAATGCTGAAACAACTGGAATTTTTGCTGAAATCCTAAGCGAATCTGCTTCTGACTGGAAGAGACTTGCCGGTGTTGCAGATAGCAATGTTAGTGAATATGAGGGCACTGCTTCAGACGCTACAAGCGGGGTAGCAAATGAAGGCTATAGTGATATAAACAAAACAGGTCAATGGAACTATAACGCAAACGAAGGTTCATTTACTTACGGTTCAAATTAATTTAAGAGAGCTCTTCGGCTCTCTTAAACGCTTTTTCAACAGCTTTTATAAATCCGCTTCTTACTTTCGCTTCTTCTAATGCTTCATAACCATAAGCCGTAGTTCCTGCCGGTGACATTACACTATCTTTTACCGCTGATGGATTGGCATCTTTTAGAATTTTGGCACTTCCTTCAAAAAGCCCTTGCGTGAGTTTTTGAGCAGTTGCTCTCTTTAGGCCCATTCTAACAGCGCCGTCCGCCAAAGCTTCGGCTACAAGCATCATATAAGCAGGTCCGCTTCCGGCAAGCGCAGTTGCTATATTTAACTCTTTTTCGCTATCGACCCAAATAGCTTGCCCTATGTTTTCTAATATCTCTTTCGCCTCTTTTTGAAAATCAATATCTCCGGTAAAAGCGGTTGCAGAAGCTTTATGTGATGCGGCTACATTTGGCATCGCTCTTATAAAAAAATCAGCGCTAAATTGCTCTCTTAGCGAGTCTAGCTTGACTCCTGCCATGACTGAAATAATGGCTTTTGCCTTTCCGTTTGTTTTGATTGTTTTATAAACTTGCGGCTTTACCGCCAAAATAACTACTTTGCCTTCGATATTAACGCTCTCGCTATATTCTACAATGGCATTTGGATATTTGTTTTTTAGAGGTTCTATTTTTTCTTTTTTATTTGCCGAGATAAAAATTTGATTCTTTGAGTCTTGAAGTCCATCTATAATCGCGCCGCCCATATTTCCAGCGCCGATAAATAACAGTTGCATAGATTCTGCCTTGTTTTTTGAATAATTTTACTATATATATTGTAAAATCTTAAAAATTTTAAATAAGAGCGAATTCATGTCGAAAATAAAAAACAACACAACCAAAAATAAAAGAAGCGGTTTTTCCCTAATGGAGCTTATGGTCGTCATCATTATTCTAGGACTTTTGGCGGGCTTGGTAATGCCGAACATCATAGGAAAAGGCGAGCAGGCGAAGCAAAAGCTAGTTTGTGTACAAATGGAGAGTATTGCCAACTCTTTGCAAATGTTTAAGCTCTCAAACGGCACATATCCTGATACAGAAGAAGGGCTTGGAGCGCTTATAACAAATCCAAATGAAGAAAAATATCCAAATTACGAACCGGGATATCTAGAAAAACTCCCACAAGACCCTTGGAAAAGAGGTTATATCTATGTAAAAGATGAAAACGGAGAGTTTGATCTCATATCTACCGGTGCAGACAGCAAAGAGGGCGGCAGTGACGAAGATGCGGATATACACTTTTCAACTTGCAAAAAATAAAACCGGCTTTTACTCTATTTGAACTTATAATAGTAATAATTATTATAGGTTCTGTTTATTTGCTTTTTTTTAGCGGACTTACAAAGCAAAAAGTAGAAGTAAGAGATTTTGCGGATTTAAAAGATTTGATACTCAAAAAAGCAGATGCGCAAAACGCAAGAGTCGTATGCCAAGGCGATAAATGCGAGGATTGCATAATCTATATTGACGGTGAAGAAAAAAAGCTTGAAACAAAACTTTTTAACTCAAAACCAAAAGTTTTTGAATACGATAAATTCGGCTATCTTGACGAAAAAAAATATAATGACAATGTCTGCTTTGAGTATAATATCTACAAAAACGGCGGAGCGAGCAATATGTTAGTAGAAAAAGACGGTAGATTTTATATTTTTTACTCTTTTTTAGATCGAGCCGAGGTTTTTACGGAGCGCGATAAAGCTATTGAGAGGTTCGACCCTAGAAATTCGCTGCCGACAAGTACAAACCAATATTATTATGAGAGAAGATAGTGCTTTTTAAATACTCAGGCTACACCCAAAACGGAAAAAGCGTCAGCGGAACAATAGAGGCGACCGATAAAAATGAAGCGATTGCCAAGCTAAAAGCCAAATCAATTTATTACAAAAAAATTTCCCAATCAACGCCATCGATACTTTCTAAAATAAGCCTAAAGAAAAAAGAAAAAATAAAAGTCTCACTGCTAGCAACCCTAAGCAGAGATTTATCAATCTACCTAAAAGCCGGAATTTCCATAGTAAACTGTATAAAACTAGCTTCAAACCAATATTCGCATAATAAAAAAGTAGCATCTTTTTTAAACTCGATAAACACTTTTTTGGACGAGGGCAAGAGTTTTTCGACGGCACTTGAAATGCAGCAAGTATTTGAAATACCGGCTTTTTATAAACAATCAATAAAGGTATCGGAAGACGGCGGAATGCTCGCTGAGGTTTTATTGGAGCTTTCTAACTTCTTAAAAGACCAAGAAAAGATAACAAAACAAATCAGCTCCGCAATGGCATACCCTATTTTTATAGTCTTTGTGTCAGTTCTTATGATAGCTTTTATGATGATAGCCGTCGTACCGAAAAAAACATCTATTTTTGACCAAATGAATGAAACGCTTCCGCCGATAACTCAATTTACTATCAAAACAAGTAATTTTCTCTCTTCAAATTGGCATATTATCGCTATTTTTATTTTCTTTTTGGTGGTTTTTCTAAAGTTCCTTGTAAAAACAAATAGCCGCTTTAAATACTATTT
>JAUPLZ010000323.1 GCA_030836705.1 Campylobacterota bacterium | reverse complement strand
TTGTTCATAATCATTTACAAGTTCCCATGCTTGCAGATATTCATCTGTGTATGTTTTGACATAACGGATTGAGCTTGCTGATACTTTTGAGCTTTCAATAGCTTCTGTGAATTTCAGCGTTAGTGTGTCTGAAGCAGATATAAAAGTTCCAACTTGAAGTGTTGTTCCGGTTGTGTAGTTGCCATCACCGTACGCACTGACTATATTAGAAAACTCAGGTCTGCCTTCATCTTCTAAAGAAACTCTTGTGAATAGCAGTTTGGTAGTTTGGTTTCCATCGTTCGTCCAAGTAGTAAGTGAACTGTTCGTTTCATATCCGCTTATTTGAGCTATCATGTTTGAGCCAAGCGGAAGTCCTGTGGCTGTAAACAAACCGCTTGAAGCGGTCGCCGTAAATGTAGCATCGTTTGTTGACACCAGCGTCAAGGTATTATCCGTGCCTGTCACATTTGTTGTAGGATTAATTGCTCTAAAATAAATGGTTCCGCTTATAGGAGACTGGCTTCCTGTTGCGCCGGCAAATCCGGTTACCGTAGCACCTAGGTTGTTCAGCTTAATTTCACCGGTATAGAAAGTCTTATCTTTTAAGGTTGTATAAAAACTCTGTTTTTCTGAGTTATAAACAGCTGCTAGATATTTTTCTACGCTTATAGTTGCCGTGGCGCCTAGATGAGTGGTAATATTGTTTTCATCAAGTACGCTAGGAATTACAACGCTTACTGTAGTAGTGCCGCTTAAGCCTCCATCTAAAAGAGTTTGTGTTGTTCCTGCGTTATCTGCGCCTAGATTTACACCTGCTTTGACCGGAACATCTTTTAATACAAAGATACCGTTTGCGTCGGTTGTGGCTGAAATTTCACCGATATACACAGTATGACCCACTATTGGATCGCCGGACATATCTCTTAAAACCCCAGCAAAATCAACAGGTGGTATCTCTACCTCCGTAAGTGGTCCAGAGCCATCAGTGTAAGAGTTGGTAACTCTATTATCCTCTTCATTACATCCAGTAAAAAGAAGTGTAGCGGCAAGAGCCGATACTACAACATAACCATACTTTTTCATTTTTTGTCCTTCATAATTGGATTTATTAAAAGAAGATTAGTCGTAAAATACTTAAATGAATGTTAATATTTTAAAAAAAATTATAAATGTCGATGTGCAATCTTCCAAAAAAAGTATTAAAAAATGAAACGAAGAGTTTTTTTGTATGGTGCGGTTTTGTTTTCCGGAGTGTTACTTTTTGGAGCAGAAAAAAGAGGTTATGCAAAAAAAATAACTATTTTAAAAGAGCCTTATCAAACCCTTTTTTGGGTTTTAAACGATATTTTCCCGCCGATAAAAGATAAATTAGATATAAAAAAAATAAATACAATCGGTTTTTTTATGGCGATAATGGATGATAAAAGAGTAGAAGATGATGAAAAGATATTTATAAAAAAAGGTATAGAGCGGTTGAGTGCTAGCTCAATAGAGCTTTATAAAAAACAATATATTTCTTTAAATTTTTTAGAAAGAGATGATATTTTAAAAACAATATCTAAGGAAAACTGGGGAGAAAATTGGCTTTGGACTCTTTTGAAATATACCCTTGAATCGCTTTTGTGTGATCCTGTTTATGGAGGCAATATAGATCAAGTCGGTTGGAAGTGGCTAGGTCACACTACCGGACATCCAAGACCTAAGGCTTTATAAGTGAAATATGATGTTTGTGTTATAGGAAGCGGAGCAGGCGGTGCGCCGATAGCTTATGAGCTCTCTCTCGCCGGATATAGTGTAGCGGTTTTGGAAAAAGGCAAATGGCACAAAGAAGAAGAGTTTGCAAAAGATGAAATATTGACAAATAGACGGGCTTTTTATATCCCAAAGCTCAATAGTGAGTTTCATGTTGTAGAAAAAATAGGTGAAGACGGGAAGCTTTATCAAGCTACTACAAGAGATCTTGGATTTAGCTTCTGGAATGGCTCTATGGTTGGCGGTGCTACCAATTTGATGAGCGGTTTTTTTTATCGCCTAAAGCCTGATGATTTTAGACAAAAAACTGTTTATGGAGTGATTGAGGGCGCAAATGTTGTCGATTGGCCTATTGGATATGATGAGCTTGAACCTTATTATGCAAAGGTAGAAAAAATCGTAGGTGTTTCAGGCAGGGTGCAAAAACATAAATTCCAAGAGCCAAGAAGTGCAAAGGATTTCGCTTTTGAGCCTACTTTGGAGCATCCGGTTTCAGGCTGGATAGATAAGGCTTGCAATGAGCTTGGATTTAGTTCATTGGTTACGCCAAGAGCGATACTCCCACACGATTGGCAGGATAGAAAAGGATGTAGTTATTCTAATTTTTGCGGAAGTTACGGTTGTGCTACAGGAGCAAAAGGAAGCGCTAGAGCAAGCCTGATAGATGCGGCTATAAAAACAAAAAAATGTACTGTTTTAAGCGAGGCATTTGTATATAAATTAGAAACCGATGAAAATCGAAGTGTAACAAAAGCTCTTTATTTCGATAAAAACGGCAAAAAATGCAGCATAGAAGCGAAAATATTTGTCGTAGCCGCCGGAGCGATTGAGAGTGTTAGGCTTCTTTTGAACTCAAAAAATAACCAATTTTTAAACGGATTGGCAAATAATAATAATCAAGTAGGTAAAAATCTTATTTTCTCGGCAGGAGGCAAAGGCGAGGGGGTTTTTGAGCTAAAAAACCTATCAAAAAAAGGGCAAGAAGAGCTTATGGTAAGAGGTCTTTTTGTGAATAGATTTTTGCAAGACTGGTATCAATATAAGATAGAGAATAAAATCATAAAAGGCGGAACGATAGAGTTTTTGTTCGAGCATGCCAATCCGATAAGCAGGGCTTTAAAAGAGGTTTATGATGAAAACAGCGGATTGATTTGGGGAGCTAAATTGCAAGAAAAAATTCATTACGCTTTTGCAAACACAAAAAAGCTTATATTTGAGGTTTTTAACGATTGGCTTCCGAATGATGGGTGTTTTGTGAGTGTTGATGAAAATTTTCGTGATAAATGGGATGTGCCTGTGGGAAAGATAAGGATAAATTCCCACAAGAGAGATTTAGAAGTTGGTAATTTTTTAGCAGAAAAAGCAAAAATCGTTTTAGAGAAAATGGGTGCAAAAAATATAACTTCAAACATTTCAAATACACCTACACCAAACCTAGTGGCAGGCGGATGCCGTTTTGGAGATGACCCAAAAACAAGCGTTTTGGATAAAAATTGCAAAGTGCATGAGCTAAAAAATCTTTATGTCGTTGATTCTAGTTTTATGCCAACAGGCGGAAGTGTGCCGTATACTTGGACTATTTATGCCAACTCTTTTCGTGTGGCTGATGAGATAAAGAAAAAAGATATTTTATATTTATAATAAAACTAAACATAAAATTTTATATAATTTAATTATTTTTTAAGATATGGATAGCAATACTATCGCTTATATAAATTTCAGATATTTGTAAAACTTATATAATGGATTAAAATGCAAAAGATTATGATAATTGCATTAGTATTTCTCGGACTAGGCGTATCAATTGCCACATCTTATGCCTATAATTCTTTTGGGGGAAATAAATTTTCTTTTTCGCTTAAACGGAGAAGATAGTTTATTTAAAATAAGGTGATAAATGAAAAATAGAAGAAGAGAAACGGTTAGAATTTTGACTATTTTTTTGATTATAGTAAGTTTTGGTTTTCAAGGATGCAGTCGTGAACTACGACCAAGTCCTTACTATATTCATATCTCAACCAATCCTTCTGGAGCGATAGTGCAGGCAAATAAAAGCACAAATAGATGTGTTACTCCTTGTGATATGAATCTTTCTTCAGAGGATCATCGCCTTATTGTTTATAAAGATGGATATATTACGAAAAATATAGAACTTGAATCGCGATATAGTACTAGCGAGGCTGTAGGGGTTGTTTTGTTGTCGGTTGTAGGCGTGGTTGGCATTGGTACGGTTATTTATCTCTATGTCAATGAATTGCTGGGAAATGTTGTTGTATATGGAGGGGCTGGCGCATTGGCTGGTGTGTATCCTGCTCTTAAGGTTCAAAAAAAAGATGTCAATATTTCGCTCGATAAATAAATATTTTGTTGCAACTAATAATTGGAGATGATTTAAAAAAATAATGAAATTTAATTTGTCTTTATTGGCTTTGGCGCTTCTTTTGTTGTTAAGCGGTTGTAGTAATAAATCAGCATCTGTTTCTTCTTTGTCAAATGATAAAAGGGTTTCAGTGGCTTTAATTGATTATAAAAGCTTTTCAAATACAGAAGTGATAGCAGGCGTTACAGGAGGAGTTATTGCTGGGATCGGAAGCGGCAATCCGGCTGTGGCTCTTGGTGCGGCTGCCGGTATTGCAGGAATATATCAATGGCACCACTACAACAACGAGTCGCTTGAAATAGAAAAGCTTTTGCTGAATAAGGATAGTGAAATTTATAAAGAATTGATTGTAGTTGAGTCTGTTATAAAAGAGAGTGGAAGATTTGACTATATTTCAGTAGATGATTTGAATATTTTAGAACATTACAACAAAAGCATGACAAAACATTCTAAGCTAAAAGATTTTATGAATCGAAATAAACTAGATTATATTTTAACAGTCACAATCGGCAAGTATTTTAATGGTATTGAGATTTCTTGGCGAATGTTCGATAAAGAGATGAATGAAGTGGCATATATCGAAACTAATGAAAAAAGCAAGGATGACGCAGTAGATTTCACTCGGCTTTTAGTTAAAAGCACTCAAGTTTTTTTGTCTGAATTGTAACAAGGGATTATGATGAAAGTTATTCTAATTACTGGGTTGATTTTAGCTATTGTTATTTTTGGAGCACTCGCTGTGTTAAAAAAGCAACCGATAAATTCATTTGCATATATGAGTTTGTGGCAAAAAATCGCTTCTGTTATTGCAGTTTTTATAATTATGGGAGTGTTTTTTTCGTTTATGAGCGGGTATTTTTTTGATGATCCGGTTGTGTTGATGCTTTTTATTATTCTGATTTTTTTGAGTGATTATCTCTATTTGAAGGAGTTTAGAAAAAATTATTCTAATAAAAAAAATAAAGTTAATAATACTGAGCAGCATGAAGTTCAAAAAGAGGATTTTAATGTTTCGCTGGATAAATAATGCTTTGGTTTTGGCAAGCGGCAGAGGCTATAGAGATAATGAGTAATGCATTTGTAAGATATAAAAAATCAATATCTCTTCTTTTGATGATAGTACTGATTATGAGCTTTCAAGGTTGTAGCCGTGATTCACGACTACTAAACCCTCATCATGTCAAAATCGATACAAATCCTCAAGGCGCAATGGTAACAACAGACGATAGCAAGAAAAAATGCATAACACCATGCAAGCTGACACTTAGTGTTGATGATGAGTATATATTCTTGGAAAAAGATAACTTCAATTCAGAAAAAATAAAACTTCAAAGCTACTACAGTACCAAAGAGCATCTTGGCGGTATAACGATTGCGATTTTAGGCGTGGCGTTGTTCGCGGCAGCGTCTTATGTGTATATTGGTGATTTGGCTGGAAATATTGTTCAATATGGCGGTATAGGTGGATTAGCTGCGGAAAACAGACATGCAATGACGCTAAAAAAAGATGTTAATGTTACTTTAGATAGAAGATGATGAAAGTAGTTTTTATTTTTATTTTTGCAGTTATTACAGCGTATGCCAAACCGGTTAAAATAGATGAAATCCTCACTGATAAAAACGAACTCGTGCTTGATTTGAGTGTAAGTTATCATCAGACGACAACAAGTGAAAACGGTGTCACTTCGATAACATATCAGACCGCAGGCGGTGATTTTGTCAGTATTCCCACTTTTATTGGAAGCGGTAATGAGAATATTGATCATCTGAACTACGGCATAGGTATCCGTTACGGATTGACAAAAAAGCTAGAGTTGATGATGTCGTTGGATGGTTATAGTCAATGGAGTAGAAGCTTTATTGCGGGAGTTGAGAGTGAGGTGTATGGTAAGGAGTTTAGCTCATTATCGACTGCATTGAGCTATGAGGTGCTTAAAGAGGGAAAATATCCGGCTCTTTTGCTAGGCTTTTCATCCAATGTTGTTGAGCGAGTGAGGTTTTCAGGGGATAAAACAAAAGATATGAATGGAAAAAATATTTCACTTTTTGCCACAAGTTACTATACGGTTGATCCGATTGTTTTTCTCATACAAACAAGTTTTCAGAAGTTTTTCAAAAAAGAGTCTGGCGATGATGTGATCCAGACAGGCGATGTTATTTCACTGGCTCCTGAGATCTACTTTGCGGTCAATCCATATACGAGCATCAATTGGGGTGTGCAGTGGATTCATCAAAAACAGAGTCGTTACAATGATTTTATCAGCGAACCTAGTAGTAGCAACATGGTTCATATGGTGGGAGTTACTTATGAGCTGGACAGCAAAACAACGCTAGTTTTTGACACTAAACACCAATCTAGCGCCAGCTACGATCAATCCACACTTGATTTTAAATACTCATATCGTTTCTGATGAGATGGTATATTGTTATTTTTGTCTTGCCAATTATCCTTTTGGCAGAAGGTATAAATATAACCAAAAAAGAGTTTACGGTTAGCCCAAAAATTAAAAGCTGGATTGAGTTTAAAAACGAAAATCTTATACGACAAGAATATGACTATTCGTGTGGCTCAGCGGCACTGGCGACGATTATGCGCTATTTTTATGATCAAAATATTTCCGAAAAGATAGTTTTAGAAGATATATTAGTATCTAAAGGGATTGGAAGTGAAGCAAAGCAAGAGTTAGAGGAGCAGGACTTTGCCCTCTCTTTTTTTGACCTAGCACGATTTGCTGGAAACAAAAACTTCAAAGGAATCGGTCTAGCGTTAGACAGAGATTCTTTGAAAGAGTTGAAACTACCAGTAATTCTATTTGTCAAGATTAGAAAAAATGAGCACTTTACAGTCTATAAAGGAATGGATGGGCGGTATGTTTACCTAGCTGATCCGTCATTTGGCAACATTGCAATTAGTCATGCCAAGTTTGATGAGATGTTTTATCAGCGAAATGATTTGCATCACCCCGGAAAAATTTTGACTATCATTCCTGTGGATTTGCGAAAAAGAGGCGACAAGGACTTTTTGGAGTTCGAATCTTTTAAAGGCGTAGCTTATAAAGCAATTAAAATGAAGCTTTTTGAGAAGTAGTATTGGAAAGTTTGGCAAAAAATAAGTCAAAATTTTTGCCGTTTGGTGTCGTAAAAATGCTAAAATTCCTAAAAAAAATTGCTGTTATGACGATTTCCTTTGGATGTAACAGCAAGGGATGGGTATGTTGGAGATAATTTTAAAAAATCAAAAGTTAATAATGATTCAGTTTTTGGTTTTTGCTGTTCTTTTTGGTAGTGTTATAATTACAGCCGCTGTTGTTTATAGCAAAACAAATATGTATGACCTTGAAAAGCAAAAAGATAAAAAAGATTTAGCGAAAAGCCTTGAAAAATCGTTTTCGTTTGGTCAAACAAAAGGTGAGTAATTTTGAATAATCAACTCTCTGGATTAGAAAAATTTCAAAAACAAAAAAGAGAGAGTACTATTCAAAAAGTCAAAGATACTATAAAACTTCTCCAAGACGAAGGAAAAGATGTAAACTTCAAGAGTGTTTCAAGACACTCTTTTATTACCAGAAAAACACTCTATAAGGTTTCTGAAATCAGGGAGCTTATAGAGTCCGTCAGAGCTCCTTTGGCTAGTGTTGATGAGCAGATTTTTTTAAAAATCAAAAACCAGCTAGAAGAGCTGCAAAAAGAAAACGAAATGCTAAAAGCCGAATTAGAACTTGCAAGCAACCTTAAAAATGCGGTAAAAGAACTT
This sequence comes from Campylobacterota bacterium, assembly GCA_030836705.1. Taxonomy (GTDB): domain Bacteria; phylum Campylobacterota; class Campylobacteria; order Campylobacterales; family SZUA-545; genus JAUPLZ01. The sequence continues at coordinate 1,228 of JAUPLZ010000323.1, read as the reverse complement.
AAAAATCACATAGCGCAAAATCCTCTTCAAACTTTAAATAGTTATAATTAAGCAATTAATCTTAGCTCGCAAAGAAACTTAATGAAAAATGATAATTATATTGATTTTATAGAAAAAAGCAGAATTCATCTAAATAAGGTTGTTTTTGAGCAGCGAATCGCCGTTGATGAGGTGGTTTATGCTCTTTATGAAAAAACAAAAGAAAATAAAGAGGATTTAAGTCCAAAAGAGATTTTGTTTTTTATCGGCGGACCATCTTGCGGCAAAAGACATCTTGCGCAAGAGATAGCAAAGTATGATAAGTCGTATCAGCACTTTATCTCAATAGATATGTCAAGATTTGCCGAAAGCGAGAGCAAGGATGATCTTTTTGGAGTTATGCTGGATGAAAACGGGAAAGAGACAAAATACGGCGAGCTTTATAAAATAGCAAAAGAAAATCCAAAAAGCGTTGTTGTTTTTGATTCTATTGAAAAGGCATCCTTGAAAGTCCAATCGATTCTAGGCAAGATTTTAAGAGAGCCTGATAATTTTGATATCTCATTTAAAGATATGCTTGTTGTTTTTACTACCACTATTGGCGAGGAGTTTTATAAAAAATCTATCTTTTTGGAGCATTATAAAAATGACCCTATTAAAGCAAAAGCATGGATAGTTGAGCTTCTTGGTACAAAAACAATATCAAAAGATAATATAACAAGAGAGCTTTTTGACGCTGAAATACTAGCGCTTGCTATGCATCATCATGTCGTGCCGTTTGTTGAGCTTAGCTTAAAAGTGTTGGCTGAAATCGGTGCGGAATCGATAAAAACGCTAGCACCTTTGTTTTCAAAAAAGCTCAATACTCAGTTGAAAATCAAATCGCCAAAAACTATAGCCACGCTTATTACTATCTCAAGATTCCCGTATATAAACGCAAAAGAGGCGAAAAACAAAGTTCCGGAGTCGCTTTTTTATCAGATTTCAAAATTTGTAAAAGAAAAAAAGATAATTCCAAAAATCATAACTGTTGATATGGGCGAGACGGCGAAAAAATTTTATGAGAAAAACAAATATATTTTAAACTCCCATGTCTCTGACACTAGAAGCAGGCTTCAAAGCGCTTATTTGACATGGAAAGATGATTGGATTAATGAAGATATGGTGATGATTCTTGAAAATGTAGAGTTTCAAAAAACACTCAATAATAAGCTTTATGAATATGGACAAAAGCCAAGAATTAGAACTT
>JAUPLZ010000036.1 GCA_030836705.1 Campylobacterota bacterium | reverse complement strand
CTCTATTGGGCTCAAGCTATCTAAATATTTTTTTTCTTCCATGTTTATTGCTTCAAGTAGCTCATTTAGTTCATGTTGATATTTTGAATTTAGAAATTTATTTTGAAAATTTAGCAAAGTATCTTTATCTTGGGAATTTTTGACTTTTAACCACTCTTCTTGGATATCTTCATCTCTCCATAATCTAACACATCTAATATATCTAGTTTTATACTTTTCTTTTTTACCTTTTTTACTCTGGCTATTGTCTCGTTTTCTATTAAAATTAATGCCATAAGCAAAATGATAATCTTCATTGTTTGAAGTACAACTCCAAAACCTACCATATTTCATACTCATTGAATACAATAATGGTTTTTTAATAAAACTTTCTTCATCATATCCATAACAATTTGGATGTGATTCTTCAGTTACAAGTGTGTGTAGCTCATCAATTGTCGGTACTCTCCAATCACTAAAACCTCCAAAGTTTTCTTTATTTTTATTATCACAATATTTAAAAATATCATTCCATGGTAGTCGCCCATGTTCTTCACTTGCATCAATTTTAACTTGCCACATAAGTCCTGTATCTTCATCTAGCCAAACTTTGTTTTCTATATTATAAACTGATGTTACAATTTTATGAACTATCAATCCAATATTGCTCTCATCATCAAACATACTTAACGTATGCTCTTCTTCTAGTCTTTTTTGCCATTCTCGCAAATTTTTATTTTGAGAGTATGAAATCTGATTATTTCTATAAGACTTACCTATAGCAAATGGATAAACTGGAAGTTTATTTTTTATTGCTTCTTCATATTCTAAATGGGTATAAGATTTTTCTTGTCCCTTTGGTGGTTCTCCGTAAGTATCCCCAATTAATAAAATAACAATATCAGATTCACTTACGCTTTGAAGTGATCTACTTAATGGTGGATGAGAAACTGCATTGTTATCATTTAAATCTATTGGATATAAATTACAATCCAATAATTCCTTTCTTAGCTTTTCTCGTATTTCTCTAAATTCTTCAAATCTTGATGCAATAAAAATTTTTTTCAAAAAAATACCTCTAAAAAATATTCATTTATTCTATCTAAATCAAAAGTAAAAAAAAGTAAATCTGATTCATAAACTTCTCGTATCAAAACACAAAGGATACGAAATGAAAATCTCAAAACATGGCAGCAAAAGAATCAAAGAGAGAATCGGATTACCAAAAAGAGCACATCTGAGACATCTGCAAACTGTACTTCAATGCGGTGAACTTGTAACAAACAAAACTGTTGATGGATTTAAAATGATGCATAACGGATTTTTATACATATTTGCGCATTTACAAAACAATGAACCTATCTTGGTGACTACATACGACCCAAATAATGCCTTCACAGCACCATCAGATTTTGAAAGTAAAAAAAAGTAAATCTGATTTTTACAATGCGAATATAAAAAAAGATAGCGAGGATTACAAAATGGCAAATATAGCACTGGCATATTATAGAGATGAAGTTGGGCAAGAGTTGCTTATGTTTAAAAAAGAAAATTCAACTGCCATTTATAGGTGGCTTCACTATATTGAGCAAAATTTTGATGAGATATTTCAAAATTTAGAAGTTGATTATATTGTAAGAGCATTAGGGAGCAATGAAACATCAAACACAAACCAAAACACTCCACTTGATCTTATAGGTGGACTGTTGGCTAAAAAGTTCAATGCAAAATATGTCACAGACATTTTGACAAAAGATAGAACAGAGCAGCTGAAATTTGCAGGTAACCAATACAACAGAAAGCAAATACTAGATCACAAATATAGTTGTGACTTAAGCGGACTTAAAAAAGATGCAACATATCTAATCATAGATGATGTAACTACAACTGGAACAACATTTGGAGAGATACATAGGACGATAAAGGAAGCATCGAACAATCAAGCAAAACTGCATAACTTTGCACTTGTAAAAACACTATGGAATAGAGACTACACAAGTGATAAACAAAGTTATAATGAAAAATTTTATCAACAATTAATAGCATAAAGGAAAGCAAATGAAACTCATAGATATAGCAATTTTAACAAACATAAAAGGCATAGGGTCGGTTAATATGAAAAAGATATTAAACTATTGTAAATCATATAATATCAACAGTGTTTATGAATTAAAAAATATCGATTTATCAAAAATAGTTAACAAAAAACTAGTCAATACAATAGAAGCTTATTTTGATGCAGATATTGATAATTTGTATAAAAATATGCAAAATTTAATTAATAACTATAAACAAGATGGTATTTATTGCATTAGTGTAAATGATGAGCAATATCCAGAGATATTAAAAAACTCAACAAATCCACCTGCTATTTTATACTGTAAAGGAAATATTGAACTACTGTCTTCAAAATGTGTTGCTGTAATAGGTACGCGAGAAAACACAACTGTAGGTACAACAATAGTTTCAAAAACCATTGAGCTCTTAGTAAAAAATAATTTTACTATTGTAAGTGGTTTGGCTAAAGGAATTGATACAATAGCCCACAAAGTTGCTCTTGAAAACAAGGGTAAAACGATCGCAGTTATTCCTTTAATCGACAGTATATATCCAGTAGAGAATAAAGCACTTGCAGATGAAATACTGCTTAATGGTGGGCTTTTAATATCTGAAGAAAAACCTAATACAAAGTTTTTTTCAGCACAATTGGTTAAAAGAGACCGCATCCAAAGTGGATTGTCAAATGGCGTCTTTGTAATAGAAACTTCACTCAATGGCGGCTCAATGCATGCTGTAAATGATGCTATCCAATTAAAAAGAGCTGTTTTTACGCCTGATATTTATAGTCTTGATGAAAAATATCGAAATGTAATTCAAGTTGAGGGTATCAAATACTTGATAGATTTAAATAAATCGATATCTTATACTTCAAACAACTATGCAGAGATTGTCGGAAAACTAAATAAAACACAACAAAAGGATACCCTATGCTAAAAGTGGTGATTTTGAATTTTGATTTAACTTTGTTAATTTCATCCATCAACAAAACATTTTATTAATTAAAGGTAATTCAATAAAAAGTAAAAAAAAGTAAATCTTGATTTTACAATTCTTCTATACCAAACATAGAAGGATTTGAAATGGTCGCATACAACTACCAAGAGCCTACCAAACAATTCGCTCAGGAGCTAAGATTTAACGGGAGTGAAAATCTAGCTTTAAAAAATGGATTTAAAGTCGTGCTTGATGCAAATGCTTACAATGGCAGATACTTCATAAAAGATAATAAAAAATGGATTCATAATATTACAGCTTTAAGAAGACAGCTTTGTATTTATGATGATAGTGTAGTTGAAGAGATGGGCTACGATGTAGCTACATACTATAAAACGCACTGAGAGGCAAATCTTTATGAGCGAGCACAATAACCATCAAAACATGCATTACACAACATCCATTCAAAACTTAGAAAATAACTTGAAATTATCCGTATTTGGTCAAGACCATGCCATAAAAGAGATATCAAGTAGAATCATGATACGAGAAGCGGGGCTTGGCGATCTCCATAAACCCATCGCATCGTTTTTGTTCACGGGACCAACAGGTGTAGGAAAAACTGAATTAGCCATAGAGTTAGCTAAAAATCTCAATCTTCATTTTGAGAGATTTGATATGAGTGAGTATAGTAGTGACCATAGTGTTAGTACACTCATAGGTGCAGCGTCTGGACTTAAGGGGTATGATGAGGGTGGAGTTTTAACTAATGCGATTAAAAAAAATCCGCACTGTGTGTTGCTTTTAGATGAGATAGAAAAAGCAGATAAAATTATCTTAAATACTTTTTTACAAATACTAGATTATGGAGTATTAACCAGCTCAAAAGGTGAAAAAGTAGATTTTTCTCATGTTATCATCATCATGACTTCAAATCTCGGAGCAACCGCCAAAAGCACAGTTGGTTTTGGTTCAAGCAGTAGCATAAATAGAAATGATGCCGTTAATGAATTTTTATCCCCCGAACTTAGAGCTAGAATCGAGTGCAAGATAGAGTTTAATCCATTAACAAAAGAGATGGTGCAAGCCATAACAGATAAGTTTTTGAAACAATTATCAGACAAATTATATATCCAACACAAAATGATGATAGTTACCGCTAAAGCTAGGGAAGAGATCGTTAATCGTGCATT
>JAUPLZ010000322.1 GCA_030836705.1 Campylobacterota bacterium | reverse complement strand
GCATAGTCTGTATTTGTAGTTTGAATCCCGCCGCTATTTGAAATATTTATTAGCTGATCTCCTGATGATAAATCTATGTTCATAGGAGTTGTGCATATTTCAGTTTCATAGTTGCATATTGCATGAGCAGAAGTAGTAATCGTACTTATAAGCAATGCGGAAACAACAAGAGAAATCCTCCCGCCTTTTAAAATTCTAAAACGCGATTTATAATTTGGAATGAAAGGATTTGAAAACATTTGCTCTTCCTTCTTTAGTTTATTGCTTATAATATATCATATATAAAATAAAAAGATTGTAAAAATAATTTAAATTAAATTTTATAAAGTAGTTGCTTTTGACTCTTTTTTTAAAATAGATAGCGCATTTTTTGCTTTTTTGTTTTTTGGATCTAGCTCTAAAATTTTTATATAGTTTTTGCTAGCAGATACAAAATCACCTTTTTTGTAGTAAACATACCCTAGAGAATCATATGCTTCGACGATAGAAGCATCTTGGTCTATAACATCTTGCAAGATAATCAATGCTTCATCAAATCTTCCCAAATCTCCAAGAGCTACCGCCATATTAAATGTTGCAGGAAGATAGTCGTTTTGAATTGTTAGGGCTTTTTTAAACTCTTCAATGGCTTCTTCTTTTCTATTTTCATTAAATAAATCATTACCTTTTTCAAACAGAGGAGCTGCCATTTCAATAGATGTTTTTGGCATTTGGACTTTATCTATATCTTGTGTATCTATCATATAGTTGTTTTTTGATAGTTCATGGTCAAAATTTAATATATCCATTTTTTTGTGAGGCAGCACGCTAAGCGCAAATATCTCATCAATGCCTTGTGTAAATTCTATAAATGAAATAACTTTTGCAGTTTTTATATTTACAACCCATAAACCGCTTATTCTTTTTGCAAGTTTTGTAATCGGCAAACCGCTAAAAGTAGCGCTTTCCCTTACCTTTGAGAGCCCTATAAAAGCGAGATCTCCAATGAATGTTAGGCCGCGTGTAAAACCCGGCAATTTAAGCATTTCAACTACTTTTTTATTTTTAAAATCATAGTAGGAAAGTGAGCCTTTGCCTGACTCAAGAAGCCAAAGTTTTTCTTGATGCCACCTTGGAGAGTGAGGCATTGATAAGTTTTTTGCGAGTATCTCATTTGTTGTGATATCTATAAGCACTCCACCATCCGCTTTTGTGGCTCTCCATCCAAGAGGTTCATCGCTTGTTCCGAGTGCGGTTACATACCTTGGTTGCTCATCTCTTATACAAAATCCGTTAAGGTGGCATTTATCGGTTGGCTGTAGTATAGTTATGAAAGAAGGTTTCCATACGGGTTTAAAGCTGCTTGAGTTGTTTTTTACACAAAGACAAGAAAATTTAGTGTTTACAAAATATAGTTCACCTTGAGATTCTTGCATTTCATGAATATCTATGTTTGCACTAAAGTGTATATTTTGTGGAAGATAACATGCATCGTATAAACCTGAAGCGTCTATCTTTGATGCTGCTTGAGCAAAGTTTGCAAACTGCCAAATGCCATGCCCCAACCCCGCCCAGAGCTTACCTTTGTTTGCATACATACCCATCGGACGGGGGAACTCTTTATAGCGGATATCTAGCTTTTTGTTTTCTGCACCTATCATTATGATTTTTTCTGCTTGATAAGTACTTATTAAAATTGTGGAAGATAATTGCTCTAGCAACTCTATAAGATTCACTGAATAGTTAAAGTCAATTTTTTCATTTTGTTTTTGTTTCATAGATATGTATCGCTCTTTTTATGATTTCTTATGCTTATTATATATAATTAACTCTAATTACCCAATTCATATGAGATTTTTTCCCATAATAGCTCCCACCCTTGCGTATGTGTACACTCTTGACATTCATAGTAAGATATATTTTCAGGCGTATAAAAACGACTATAGTAGCTTTGAAATACCTCTTTTGGCATAACTAAATCATTTTTACCTACCAAGTGAAGCTGTTGAGTATTTTGTAGATTTTTTGTAAAATCAGCAGGATTTAGTGAGTCCTTAAGCGGTTCTATATTATGTATATCGGTCCACAATTGAGTATCTAAATTTCCGGCTATGGTTACTAGTTTTTTTACATCATTGCGAGTTGCTGCTAAAAGAGTTGCTATTGCGCCGCCGCCACTGTAGCCTATAAGTACAAAAGAGTCTATATTGTTACTTGTTTTTAACCAATCTAATGCTTGATTGTAACTTTGTATTATTTCCAAGCTAAAACGGCGATTGCTCCAGTATGCTTGAGTACAGTTTTTATCTTGTATATATTGGCATGGGCGGGCAAGATATGCTTTGCACTTAGCTTTGTCAACAGACATAAGTTTTGCAGTTATCGGGTTTATGGGAGTCGGATCGTCTGATATGCGTGTACGGCTTATCCAAGACAAACCGTCACCTTCTATGTAAATACGCATAGTTTTTTTTTGACAACTGCTTGAGATAATGTATGGCAGTGTAAAATTTGTCGTGTTTATATACGAAATGGGCAGATTGTCTCTTTGAGCTATAGTTTCAAGTGTATTTTTGCGTTCTTTTAGGGATGGTATAGTCGTACACCCAGTAAAAAATAACAAAGCAATAATAAAAAATTTGGTTATATGGTTCAAAAAAACCTCTAAGAAAAAATTTACAAATTATATAACTATTTAAATACAGATATCAAAATTTCTTTTAAATCTTCTCTCATAGGTTCGCTTAGCTCTTTTTGGTTACAGTATAGAAAAAACGGAACGGTGT
>JAUPLZ010000321.1 GCA_030836705.1 Campylobacterota bacterium | reverse complement strand
TATCGCCAATTGCGTCGAGTATCTTGTGTCTTACAAACTCGTCTTCAAATCTAAGCCCTTCGCTATTTAATACTCTTTTTTCATCAAGAACTACCGCATTGTCAAGACTTCCGCCTCTGGCTTTTCCTATTGATCTTAGATACTGCACCTCTTTTAAAAATCCAAAAGTTCTAGCACGGGAAATCTCTTTTAGATATGAGGTTTTTGTAAACTCAAACTCATATTTTTGATTTTGAATTACCGGATGATCAAACTTTATCTCAAAATTTACTTGGTTTTTTTTAGACGGTTCAATTCTAACAAACTTATTACCGTCTCTTATTTCTATTGGTTTTTTTAAAAGCATAATTTTCTTATTGCTATTTTGCATAACAATACCAGTCTCTTGAAGCAACATGCAAAATCCGGCACTACTACCGTCCATGATTGGTATTTCATTAGCATCTATGTCTATTATTATATTATCAATTCCAAAAGCGCTTATAGCAGAAAGAAGATGCTCTATGGTAGAAACTTGAACATCGCCTTTGCCAAGCACTGTCGCCATTTTTGTATCGACTACAAATTCCGGTTTAAGCGGTATAGAAACGCCCTTGTCGCTTCTGTGAAAAACAATCCCGTAGTTATCATCTGCGGGCTTTAATTTCATGGTCACAGGAAGTCCAGAATGAAGCCCTATCCCTACGACTTGCACCTCTTTTTTAATAGTTCGCTGTTTCACAGCAACTCCTCATAATCCAAGAGACCTTTTTTTGTAGTGATTTTAAATAATCGCCCATTAACCAAATCTCTTTTTACCTCTTCACCGTTAAAAACAACTACTCCCTTGCCAATATTTCTAACGACAAGATAGTCACCGCTTGCTTCGACATCGCCATCTATAGTTGCAAGAATTATAGCATTTTTTCTAGCGATAATTTTTGCTCCGCTGTTTATCCGCTTGAACATAATAACATCATCATTACACTCTATTTTATTGCCGGATCTTATCGGATTATCATAAGTTATTATTTTGTTATTTTCTTCTTTTTTTGAACTCTCCGCAATAATTACTTTTTCAGCGCTCTTTTTTTCCGTATTTGTAAGATGTTTTGCAAAAACTACGGTAAGTCCGTTTTTTTCAAGATAAAATTTTGCCTCGTCGGTTAATTCACCGATTATCGATATAAGAAAACTTTTTAAAAGCTCAAGATTTTTATCCACATATTGCAAGAGTTCTTTTTCGTCATCAATTTCATTTACGGTAAATTCAAAAGCTCTGATATTTTTTTGTTTTACTTGCATTAATTACTCACCGATTGTCTTTTTGGCATCGCTTATAATATTTGTTATATTTGCTTTTATCCAGTTCTCATCAAGCCACTCTTCCGGTTTTGTCTCTATGCCTTGTACTAATATGCCAAAGTGAAGGTGATCCCCAAGTGCGAGTCCGGTGGTGCCCGTATAACCTATTATATCCCCTTCTCTTACTTTAGTGCCTTCGGATACGGCAACCGTAGTGCAGTGGGAATAGATTGTATAAAGCCCAAGCCCATGATCTACAATAACCGTATTTCCATATATTCCGTTATCTCCTGCGTAAACGATTGTGCCGCTATTTGAAACAGGAATCTTATCATTCTCCGTGCTGGCGAAGTCTATTCCCATATGATAAGACTGGCTAACATCCTTGCCGTTGTATTGATAAAATCTATGATCTCCGAATGAACCGACTTTTGCCGAATTTATAAGCGGTATAAAAGGCTTTATATTAAAATCTCTTATTGTTTCATTTGAAATTTTTGATGTATATTTTGCAATAAATTCATAATTTGCATCTCGTAAAGCTTCATTTATAAACTTAAATTTATCAAGCCTATCAATACCGGACACGGTTGTACCGGCTTTACTGCTTATTTCGGAAAATAGCTGTTCTATCTTTCCGTCAAGGAATTTTTCCGAAAGATTTATTTTTGATGTTTGGTATGTTCTATTTATGTAATAAAAAGGTATGTATGTTTTTGTAAAGTTACCAGCTTTGTCTTTTGCATCAATATACATTTTAAAGCTTTTATCTCTTAAATCATTTGAAATAAGCGCTATAAAAAACCCGTCTTTTAAAAATTTTGATACGCCAAACTTTCTTCCCTCGCTACTTTCTATATATAATTCACTTAAATGTTCATCTTTTGCTTCAAATATTACAAGCCCCGCACCGCCTTGAATAAGCGCGTAAGATTTGCTTATGATATTGACTAGAGGCTTTTTTTCATCAATAACAACTTCTAGCTCTTTTTCTAGCTCATTTCCGCCAAAAAAATTCCATAAACTCTTATCTTCTATTTCTATTTTTAAAATAGTTTTTGCATTCGTGGAGAGCATTCTGCCTTTTGAGTAATTTAGCTCAAGATTTATTTTTTTTGGATAATCCTTTAGAGATTTTTTCTCTTCTAATAAAATCTCTTTACCCTCTTGAATCAATGAAATTTTATATGACTTTATACCGCTATTGTCGCTTATTTCTAACGGTACTGGCTTTTGAAGATTCCAATATACTTTGTCTCCCACATTAATTTTTGGCGACTCTCTTTCAAAATCATTTGACATATAAATATAAACAGCGACTATCATAAAAAGTACAAATCCGATTAAAAAAGGTATTTTGGTTTTATTTTTTTTTCTATAGTGAAAATTTCTCATTAAGTTCTTTCCTTAGTTCTTCTATCAGTTTTTTTTCAAGTTCATCAGCACTTATGTCTTTTATGTACGCACCGGCAGCATTTTTGTGTCCGTTTCCGCCATATTTTTGTGCGATTTTAAGCACATCGACAACGCCTTTTGATCTCAAAGATATTTTAATCTCTTTATAGTTTATGATAAAAATCATAATAGACGCCTCAACTGTCGAAAGAGCCAGGATATCACTAGATATGTTTTTGGTATCAACGAGCGATATTCCCGTTCTTTTTTGCATATTTTCATCTATGACGACAGAGGAAACCATACCGTCTAAAAACAAAGAGAAGTTTGAAAAAACCTCTCCATAGAGTCTAGCTTTTGCAAGAGAGATATTTTGTTTTATATTTTTTGAAATAGTATTTATTTCGGCTCCAAAACTGATTAGATTTTTTGCCGTATCAAAACTCTCTTCATCGACCTTGCTTGTTGAAAAAAACTGCGTATCCGAGACTAATCCTGCATAAAGAGCATTCGCACTTGGACGGTTTGGCTTGATATCATTTGCTTTTAAAAGCTCAAAAACCACCTCTGCGCAACTTGGGCGAGTATGGTTTATTAGGTTAAAAGTTCCGTATTTTTCATTGTTTTCATGATGGTCAATGTTGATAATATCAACACTCGGTTTTTCTATGCCGATAAGAGAAAAAGAACTAGAATCTAGGCAAATAAGCAAATCATAATTTTTTGGCTCAATCTGCTTTATCTTATCAAATCCGTTTAGAAATGAATACTCTCTTGGCAGCTCATGAGAGCTATTAAAAAGTG
>JAUPLZ010000320.1 GCA_030836705.1 Campylobacterota bacterium | reverse complement strand
GATTAGAGTAACGCCTCCGTCACCTCTTATTGTGGCACCAGCTATACCTTCAATATCCTGCAAATAATTTCCAAGTGATTTTATAACTATCTCTTCTTGTCCGACAAGCTCATCCACTATCAATCCTAGCTTTTGCTCAGCAAGCCCAAGTACAACAACATAGGTAAAATCTCTTCCGGCTATGGTAGATTCTACGCCAAATATGTCAGAAAGTTTAACCAAAGAGAGAACCTCGTCTCTTAAACGCATAACCGATTTTCCTTCTACGGTATATATGTCATCTTCTGATATCCTTACCGTTTCAAGAACCGACGAAAGCGGAATAGCATAAAACTCTTCTTGTACACCAACCATAAGTGCTTGAATGATTGCCAAAGTTAAAGGGATTTTTAATTTTATAATAGTGCCTTTTCCAACCTCGCTATCTACATCTATAATTCCGTTTAGTTTTTCGATATTTGTCTTTACGACATCCATGCCAACGCCCCTACCCGAGACATTTGTAACTTTTGCGGCAGTTGAAAACCCTGGCTTAAAAATAAGCGAATAAGCCTCTTTTTCACTCATTATATCGGCTTCTCTTTCGCTTATTACATTCTTCTCTAGCGCCTTTGATTTTAACATCTCAGGATCAAGACCTTTGCCGTCGTCTTCTATTTGAATAACTATAGTATTACCTTCGTTATAAGCCTTTAGATTAATCATTCCTTGTTCTGGCTTTCCGTTTGCGGCACGAATTTCCGGCATCTCAATACCATGATCTGCAGAGTTTCTAATAATATGAACTAGCGGATCTCCGATAACTTCGACGATAGACTTATCAAGCTCGGTCTCCTCTCCAGAAATATTAAGCTCCATTTTTTTACCAAGCTCTCTTGATAGGTCTCTTATCATTCTTGGGAATTTATTAAACACCTTGCCGATTGCAAGCATTCTCGTTTTCATAACAGCCATTTGCAAATCTGTTGTTACCATAGAAACAGATGAGACAACGGCATTTAACTCTTCTAAAAATTGCTCGCCTTCATATCTCTCTTCAACATCGTCATATATTTTTAATAGTCTATTTTTGCCAAGAACAAGCTCACCGATAAGATTCATAAGATGATCAAGCCTATTTACATCAACTCTGATTGTCTGCTCCACTGCCGATGAGCTAGAATCTTTTTTATCACTATCGTCTGATGCCGCCGCCTTTGCCTCAACCGGCTCTTTTTTTTGCACTGCCTCTTTTACCACAGGAGCCTGTATTGGCTCAGCAGGTACTGGTTTTGCTTCTATCGGTTCAGGCGAAATTGGCACTTCAGCTTCTGGACTTTCTACTTTTGCCTTTCTTTTTGCCTTATCCTCTTCTTGTCTCTCTTTTAGTAATCTTTCTATCTCTGCTTCAACCTCATCGTCACTCATCTTAGAGTAATCAACATCATCAGCCGCAGCCTTAACAGGCGCTTGAGTCTCTTTTTTCTCCTCTACACTCTCTATTTTTTCAAGAGAGCCGCCGCTTGATACCGCATCAAGTCTTTTAACAACCGGTTCTATGTTTATACCGGCTTGCGTATCCGTACCGCTATCTCTAATTGAGCCCAGCAAGCCTTTCATCATATCAATAGATTCCAAAACAACATCCATTACATCATGAGTTATTTTAATCTCTGCTTTTCTTGCTTTGTTTAAAACATCTTCCATGTGATGTGTAAGCTTTGTAAGAATATCAAAATTCAAAAAAGATGAAGAACCCTTAATAGTATGCGCAACTCTAAAAATACCATTAAGAAGCTCAAGATCATCTGGACGAGACTCAAGCTCAACCAAATCCTGATCTAATTGTTCTATCATTTCAAATGCTTCAACCAAAAAATCTTGGGTTAATTCCAGCAACTCATCCATATTATGTTTCCTATTTTATTTTTTTATATGACTTTTTAAAATTTTTGCTATTTCCGGATAAAAAATATTGGCATCAAATTTTACCAAATACCCCTCGCCTCCTGCTTTTTCTCCTCTTAACTCACTAAAGTGATCGCTTATAGAAGAGTTAAAAACTATTGGTATTTGAGCAAATCTTGGATCTTCTTTTACTCTTGCCGCAAAATGAAATCCATCCATTTTAGGCATTTCAACATCACTTATTATTATTTTTAAATAATCGGCCAATTCATCTTTATGATATTCATACAAATCTTCAAGTTTTTTCAATCCAGCCTCGCCATCTCCGGCTTCTACAACCTCAAGCCCCATTTTCTCAAGCGAATCTTTTACTATTTTTCTAGCAGTTAGACTATCATCAAGTATCAATGCCTTGCCGCTAAACTTATCAATTTTAACACTGGTACTTGTATCTGGCTGATAAAGCCCAAGCTCTTGAACTATAGATTCAAAATCAAGTATCAAAAGAACACTATCACCCTCTATTCTTGTAACACCTGTTATTTTACTTTTATCAAGCGCACCCTGACCGGAACTAAACGACGCAGGCTCTATATTGGCCCAGCTTATTCTTCTTATTCTTTTTGCTTCATTTACAACAAAACCTATCAAAATTCCGTTAAATTCTGCAATAATCACTCTATTTTTTTCTTTATAGGCGTCCGGAACTGTTATTTTCATCCATTTTGCAAGGCTAACAACAGGAATAACAACACCCCTTAAATCAAAAATACCTTCAATATATTCAGGCGCTCCCGGCAACTCCGTTAGCTTTGGTATTTGAATTATCTCTCTTACTTTTGAAACATTAACACCATATATACCCTCATATACAGTATCGCCGACTTTTTTAAATATCCTAAAATCGACAAGCTCCATCTCATTGCTTCCAACTTTAAGTTCGTTTTGCGACTTCATTACGCCCTCTTATATTTTTTAGTTATAAAATTAATACCATTCTCGTTAAATTCTACAACATTAAAACTTTGATTGCAAGCAAAACTTGAAGCATTTATATATCTTGTTTTATCTATAAAAAAGTCACAATTTTGATGGTAGTGACCCTCTATAACAATATCTGCATTTTGAAAATTTCTGAGTATTTTTTTTTCTATAAAACTATTAAAATTACCAAAGCTTCTACACAGCTCTTTTTTTTTGAGATTTTTTACTATTTTTTTTATAAACCAATTGCCAAAAAAATTAAAAGATAGAAAATTTAATAAAAAAAGAAAAATTCTGCTTCTTATTAAAGCCGTAAAAACCGAGTGCAAAAAACCTTCATCATAATCGCCGTGGCTTAAAAATGCTATTTTGCCGTTGCAAACAAACTCATGCGGTTGATTATTAAGGGCTATATACTTGATATTTTTGATATTTTTTTCGAGTAAAAAATCATGGTTTCCTTCAAAAAAAAAGATTTCACTTTTTTCTCCTAGTTTTTCTATTAAAAAAACAACTTCTCTGTTTTTTTCTCTCAAATACGAAAAATTTCCAATAAAAAGATCAAATATATCGCCCATAAAAAAAATTTGCTTTGGCGGATTATTCAGGAGGTTTTCTAAAAAATATAAAAGTTCGGTACGCTCTTCATTGTAG
>JAUPLZ010000319.1 GCA_030836705.1 Campylobacterota bacterium | reverse complement strand
CTTCTTTATTAAGTGCTGCCAAACAGTATGATATGAAATCAATTAATCATTTATACACCATCTTTGAACAGATAATGGCAGACAATGTTCATGCTTGCGGCAGGTATGAGTTGCCTATAGATTATAAGTTCGCATCAAAATTTTATCATGAAAATAAAGATATTTTTGAATTTGTAAAAAAGATGCTAATAAAATCAGATACAGGCATTAAAGATATTGAAATATTAGATAGAGAAGACAAGGAAGCTGGAAAAATAGAGCATTTTCCAGTTTTTTATTTTTCAGAAAATAAAGATGAAAAATATCTATTTTTTGTAGAGCAATCAAGCGGAACAAAAGAGCTGTATAGACAATTAGGATTATATAAAATCGCTTTATCGATGGGTAAAACGCTTGTTTTAGATGAATTTGATACCAATCTTCACCCAGATTTGTTGCCAATGCTTGTTGATTTATTTGAAGATAAAAAAACAAATCCATATAATGCCCAGATGATTTTTACAACTCATCATACTGAAATAATGAACAGACTCGGAAAATATAAAATCGTATTGGTAAATAAAGAAGATAACGAGAGCTTCTTGTTTAGACTTGATGAAATTCCGGGTGACATGATAAGAAATGATAGACCTATTACTCCTATTTATAATGCGGGCAAAATAGGCGGTAAGCCAAAGATAGCACTATGAGTAATTTTAAAAATACAAAGAAAAAATCATTTTTAGATTCTATTTCTATTATCTCGCTTGATAGTGGCGACAATAATTTAACAGGCAGATGCAAATTTAATTTTGGGTATTTTGATGTACAAAACGGTATAAGTCAAGGCTTTGAAGATTGGTCACATGATGAACTAATTAAATTACTAAATAAATTCAAAAACTACTCAAAATCTTCATTAGAATATTGGAAAAATCAAAAAGCAGGAAGTTATCCAGTTTTTACAGTTTATGAATGCTTTCCGGTAAGTACGGATTTTGCTAAACCAAAGCACATCCCTCATCAAGTTTTATGGGCAAGATTTCATTTAGAAAATAGAGTAAGATTGATTGGATTTGTAATTCCAGATGAATATAAGGACAAAGCTCATCCAAAAACAGCTCATAAATTTGATACAAATACTTTTTATGTTGTTTACTTGGATAAAGAGCATAGATTTTATAAAACGGGGGAGTAATTTTTTAGCAAAAAATCACACTATTGAAATTTATCTTTAAGGCAACAGTGATATAAATTTGAAAAGCGGCGACTAAAAAAAGGATAAATTTTGCAAGTTAATACAAATAACTATTCATACCAGATAGCAATAATCGCATTATTTATTGCTGCATTTGGATGGGCAGCGGCTGGAGTGTTTATAAAGTTGCTACCTATGCTTCAAGCTTATGAAGTAGTTGTTTTGCGATTTTTGTTTGCATTTATTTTTTTATCAATTTTTTTAGGTTTAAAATCTAATTTCAAAGCCATTATAAGGGATTTAAAGTATTCAAGCACTTGGCTGTATGGCTTTATTATGCTTAGCTGCTACTATATGGGTACAGTATCTTTTCAATTGGCGTCAGTTGCAGAAACTACACTTCTTATGTCAATGGCTCCGCTTTTTGTAATTTTGTACAAACTATTAGCAAAGCAAAATATATCGCTAAAAGAAAAAAGAGGATTTTTGATAGCTATTGTTGGGATAATAATACTTTTTGGTGCAAATTTCTCCAATTCAGATTACACAATTAGCCGTATATTTGGAAATTGTCTTGCTTTAGGGGTTGCATTTTTATTTGCTGTATACGCCATCTTGCACTCGCAAAAAAAGGAACATTCGCCATCCTCAATAAGTGTTACTTACGCTATGCTTCTTGTGGCTTTGATACCATCTTTTTATTTTCTTGGCTATTCCGCATCAATAAATCAAAATATGCTTTTTGATAATTTGCTCATACTTATAGGGCTTGGAATATTTTCTACTGCTATTCCAACTATTGCTATCACAATGGCTTCAAAAAATTTACCGCCAGTTACCACCTCCAGCGTATTGCTTTTGGAAACAATTTTTGGCGCTTTTTTGGCATATTTATTTCTAAATGAAATATTTTCTTGGTATTTTTTAATAAGCGTTTGTGTTATTTTAGTTGGGCTTTTGCTAATGATTTTAAAAAAATAAGGGAAAAGCCGAGTGCTTTTTGCGCTAACTTTAGCCGATGCCAAAGAGTGAAATTTGTCAAAAAACAACACTCAAATAAAAATTACTTAGCCATTCATCGTCAAAAAAATCTATTTTATTATTTACCTCGAGCCTTTCTTCGCGTGAAAAATTAACAACCAAAGAGTCTAAAATCTCATCTTTTGATATCGAGTCAATCGGAATTATCTTTGCCGGCTGGAACTTCATAAGCTCAAATATAAAGGCTTTTGCCCACTCGTTTATTTTATAGATATAGATTTTTTTATCTTTTGCCATTGATTTTTCATTAAGCATTTTTGCAAGTGCCGCGGGTCTGGCTAGAGTCCCGATTAATCTTTTTTCTCTGATAAAAACAGTATCAACGATGCCGAAATTTTCGCCCAAAACCTCATCGAGCATACTAAAAATGGCTTTTGCGTAAGTTTGCTCGATAAAAATTCCCTCTATCGACCTTGTCTTTATATTGTGCAAGAAAAACGCCAAATCATCAAATCTGATATTAAAAACCGAACAAAAAGCGTCTATATTGTTTGAATCAAAATAGCGGTTAACAACTGCCAAAAATTCGCTATGCGTGACATTTTCGCCGACAAATCCGTATAGTTTTGTCTCTTTTGTTATATTGACGGGATTCACTAAAAACCTACCAACTCTCTAGCTTCATTGTCCATCTCTTGGCATCTAGGACAAAGGCTTGAGCCGTTATTTACATACAAAACGCCGCACTCCGAGCAGTTTCTCATAAAAAAAGTCGCCAATCTCTTTCTTTTTGGCGAGGTAAAATCCTCTTTTTTTAGACTCTCTTCGTTTGATATGCACTTAAGCGGACAAGCGTCATAACAAGAGGCGCAAGAAAGACAGTAGAGGAAATCAAACTCTATTTTCCCTTTTGCTCTATCTCCGTTAAGCGCGCCGCTTGGGCAGACTTGATAGCATATGGCGCAGTTTGTGCACTCTTTTGAGATTTTTTTGCTTGAGATAAAATTAAATGCGCTTTTTTCTATCTCTGTTTTTTGAGGATTTAAATCGGGCAAATTTCTTGTAGCGTTTATAAAAAATTCTCTTTTAAAAGGTCTTTTTTTCTGTTTTATTAACTCTTTGTCAAATTTTGCGTCACTGATAGTGTATGTTTTAAACTCATCTTCGTTTACTTTTTCGTCAAAAATAAGTTTGGTTTTTACGATATCTTTTAGATTCGCTCTGGAAAAAAGCTCTCTTCTTGAAATGTTTTTTTCCGCTTTTTTCTCCTCTTTGGCAAATGATATTTTTTTATCGATAACTTCATGTTCGATGCCAAACCATTTAAGAAAATTATTCGCTTCTTTGGCGCTTTTTTCTATATGTTCAAAAACTTTTTCTTTTATTTCGCAACTTTCGCAATGCCCGATATCTACAAAAATATTCTCTTTTTTTTGCAAAACAAAAGATATAAGATATTCGCTATTTAGCGCACTCAAACAAGGGATGTTTTTTTTGCAGCTTATCAAAGGCTCTTTGTCGGGCAAAAAATCTACGCAAAAATCTTTTATAGAAAAATTTTCAAAATCAAAACTCTCCGTCGGGCAAACTCCAAAACAAGCTGCGCACTCTATACACAAATGAGGCGTTAATTTCAAACCCTCTTCATCGATTTTTATGACCTCTTTTGGACAAATATCTTGACATTTTGTGCAGCTGCTTAGAGAGTTTGAAGTAAGTATACAGCCGGCGTAATTTATTTTGATTTTTTTCATAAAAGAAGTTTGTCGTTTATGTACTCATAATCGGAAAAGAGAAAATCAATAGCCAAATCAGCAAACTCTCTATAAAAAGATGTTTCCGACTCTTTTCTGACTTGATTTAAAAAAAGAGGCACCCATGACAAAAGATGCTCTTTTAAAAACTCTTTTTCTATCTCCAAAATCTCTAGTTGAGACTTTTCGTCTTTTTTTGTAAGAGCTCTTTTTTCACCTTCTAATAAAACATGCATAAACTCTAATTCTGCGCCAATATGATCAGACGCAATAATCCGACCTCTTGATAGATCTACTTGAAAGTCATATTTTTCATAAAACTGCACAACTGGGTTTGAGCCTCCGGTATTCATCATCCCGTCTTCCCGCTTGAAAAAAGACTCATAAGGCGTCAGATGAAGCAAAAAAAGATTTGTAAAATCCACATTTAAAATCTCTTCGACATACACATTAATATTATCGATTATGGATTGCTTGTCCTCTTTTAAAGTCGGCATCATTTCAAGAAGCTCTTTGTTTTTTAATACATTTTTCAAAAGCTCTTTTTCAAACTCACTAATAAAAATCCTAGATAATAAAGCATAAAAATTTGATCTTTGTTCTATAACTGTCATATATCACCCTCACTCGCAAGAATATTAGCGAACTTTAGTTATTATTCAAGTAAAATCAAATATTGCTTATAAAAAAAAGAGGATGCAAAAATATTGATTAAAAAGATAATTACTCCGACTATAAAAAAGCGGATGCTTTTTTTTCTTATCAACGATATGATGATTTCTTTTTTTACATTTTATCTCTCATATCTTCTTAGATTTAATTTCGATATACCGCTTAATTGGTTTGATAACTTCCTGCTTCTTTTTATGATACTTTTTTTATTCAAAGCGACTGCGTTTTATCTGTTTAATATCTACAGCACACCTTGGAGATTTTTTGCTCTTGATAGTTTCAAACAAATCGTTTTAGCGCACATAGTTTCGTATATTGTCTTTGCTCTGTTTTTTTGGGCTACATTTGGGCTTTTGGGTCCCATTCCTCGCTCTGTACTTGTTATCGACCTTTTTTTATCTATATTTTTTATCGGCGCTTTAAGGGTTGCAAAAAGAATTTTTATAGAGTCTAGCAACTCAAGCGGGCTTGCTACTCTTATCATCGGGGCTGATAGTAACGGTGAGCTGGCGGCAAGGTATCTTATGAGCCAAAAAAGCGAATTTTATCCGGTAGCTTTTGTGGATAGCGATGAAAACAAAATCTCATCTTATATTCATGGAATAAAAATATATGACTTCAAAAATACCCAAAATATAATAAAAAAAATGGATATAGAAGCCGCAATAATCTCTGAAAAACTTCCTGCAAAAAAAATGAACGAACTGTTTGATGAGCTTAAAAGCTACGGAATAGAAAAAATAAAACTTATGCAGTTTTTTGAAAGCAGCTCTTCTAAAGAGTTAAAAGATATCTCTATCGAAGATCTCTTAGCAAGAGAGCCAAAAGATTTGGACAAAAATGTCATAAAAAATTTTATAAAAGATAAAACCGTTTTGGTTACGGGTGCTGGCGGAAGCATAGGAAGCGAGATATGCAGACAAGCCGCAGGCTACGGCGCTAAGAAAATTATTATGGTTGATAATAGTGAATTTAACCTCTATCAAATAACAGAAGAGTTGCAAGGTTTTAATATCGCTTCCAAGCTAAACTCTGTTCTTCAAAAAGAAAAACTAGATGAAATATTCGCAAACGAAAAGCCTGATATAGTCCTGCACGCCGCCGCTTATAAGCATGTGCCGATGGTTGAAGAAAATATAGAGTGTGCTCTTGAAAATAATATTCAAGGCACGATAAACATTATTGACCTTAGCATAGAGCATGAAGTTGGGACATTTATCTTGATATCGACTGACAAAGCGGTTAGACCGACAAATGTCATGGGCGCTACAAAAAGAGTGTGCGAGCTTTATGCCATGAGCGTACCGCCCAAAAATACAAAAATAGCCGCTGTTAGATTTGGGAATGTGCTGGGATCTTCCGGTTCTGTGATACCAAAATTTAAGGAGCAGATAAAAAAAGGCGGTCCTTTAACCGTTACCCATCCTGAGATTTCTAGGTATTTTATGCTAATAAGCGAAGCGTGCGAACTAGTCCTTCAAGCCGCAACGCTTGCTACTGATAAAGAGATTTTCATCCTTGATATGGGAGAACCGATAAAAATATCAGATCTTGCAAAAAAAATGCTTCTTTTAGCAGATAGAGAGGATATAAAAATAGAATATACAGGACTTAGAAAAGGCGAAAAATTATATGAAGAGCTTTTGATAGACGAAAACGACAAAGAGACGAAATATAGCTCAATTTTTATAGCTAAACCGGAACAAGTAGAGTATCAGGAGATAAAAAATAAAATACAAAAAATTTTTAGTTCAAAAGATAAAATAAAAGCGCTTCAAGAGATGGTGCCGGAATTCATTCACAAAAGGGATAATGACAAATGAAATCAATATTTAGAGAGTACGATATAAGAGGGATTTTCCAAAAAGAGCTTAATGAAAAAAATGTAAAACTCATAGGATATTTTTTAGGGCTTAAGATAAAAGAGCAAAAAAAAGAGTCTTTCGTTGCTCTGGGATATGATGCCAGAGTTCATTCGCCTACGCTAAAAGATTGGCTTGCTTGCGGTTTTAACGACGCAGGTGTTAAAGTTCTTGATATGGGGCTTGTAGCAACACCCGTAAACTACTTTGCAGGATTTCAAGAATTTGGCGAGCTAAAGGCTAATGCTACCGTCATGATAACAGGCTCGCATAATCCGCCCGAATACAATGGATTTAAAATAACAATCAACAACTATCCTTTTTTTGGCGAAGATATCTACTCTCTTGGTGCTACAATAACTCAAAACAGCACTAAAATAATAGGAAATAACTCAAGCGTCATCAAAATCAATGCAAAAAAAATGTACATTGATTATATAAGCAATGCTTTTTCGCACCTAAAAGGAATGAAGGGCAAATTTGTTTTTGATTGCGGAAACGGCGTAGCGGGCGTTGTGCTTGAAGATATTCTTGATAATCTTCATATTAACTATGAGCTTTTGTATAAAGAGCCGGACGGCACTTTCCCAAATCACCATCCGGATCCAAGCGAAGAGCATAATTTAGAAGATATAAAAGAGGAGCTCAAAAAAGGATATGACTTTGGTTTTGCGTACGACGGCGATGCTGATAGAATAGCGATGCTTAGCAAAAAATACAACTTCAAAGGCGATGTTCTGGCGATGTTTTTTGCAAGCAAAATGAAAAATCCGACAATCATCGGTGAAGTAAAATGCTCGCAAATAATGTACGACGAGATTAACAAAATCGGCAAAGCCATAATGTACAAAACAGGTCACTCCAACCTAAAAGTAAAAATCAAACACACGAAGGCAGACCTTGCGGCTGAGGTAAGTGGCCATCTATTTTTTAACGATAGATATTTTGGGTTTGACGACGCTATATATGCGACAATGAGAGCGTTGGAGCTTATAAATGAAGGGTTTGATTTTGATAAAAAATATGAAGAGCTTCCTAAGCTTTTTTCTACCGATGAAATCAAAATACCTACAACCGAAGAGAAGAAATTTGAAATTATCGCCAAGCTAAAACAAAATCTGGCAAATCCTCCAAGCGGATTTTTAAAGATAAAAGATATTATTGATATCGACGGTGTAAGAGTTATTTTTGAAGAGGGCTGGGGTCTTGTAAGAGCTTCAAATACAACGCCTGTTTTAGTCACAAGATTTGAAGCAAAAAGCCAAGAAGCGTTAAAAGAGATACAAGAGTCAATGACAAAAATGATAGAGATTTCAAAATGAAAATTCTGATATTTTTTGCGCTTTTTTCATCGCTTCTTTTTTCGCAAACCCTAAAGGACAAATTAACAACTGCAAGTGAGTTTGAAAAAGGCGAGCTTCTTATAGAGAAAAAAGATGAAAAATATATGGGCAAATTTACTCTTGCGGTAAAACAAGAGAAAAAAAACGATATTTTAGAGATATTGGCAATCGATTTTAAAAGTGACGAGAAAAAAACAATCATCTTATATGATAACGGCAGACACGGAGATGAAATAGCAGGCGATGGCGTTTATACTGGAACTACATTTATAATGCCCGGAAGTAAAAACAGATACTTTATCAGGTCAAATCAAGGCAAATATGATACGCAAGTTCTATTTGAATTTATAATTTTTAGCGCCGAATGAGAAAATTTATTTTACTAGATACCGAGACAACGGGTATAGACGAAAAAGATAGAATCTGTCAGCTCGCCTTTATCGTAGCCGATAAAAACGGTAAAAAACCTTTTGAATCACTTTGCAAACCGCCCTTGCCTATTGGTTATTACGCCATGAGCACGCACAATATCACAAACGAAATGGTGCAAGACAAACCGATATTTAGCGAGTGTGAAAGCGCAAAAAAACTAAATGAATTAAATAGCGAAAAAAACATTCTTATTATCCAAAACGCTCCTTTTGATCTTGGCATGCTAAAAAAAGAGGGCTTTGAGTGGCAGGGCGAGCTTATCGATACGCTAAGATGCATAAAGCACTTGCAGCCAGAACTAGAAAGCCACTCTTTGCAGTATTTAAGATATGCGCTTGGGTTTTATAAAAAAGAAAACGAGTTAGCAAAAAAATTCGGTATAGAAATAAAAGCGCATGATGCCCTAGGCGATGTCGTGGTGCTAACTCTTCTTATGGAGTATCTTGTAGAAAAAGTAAATAGAGATATACAAAAACTAATAGATTTAACAAAAGAGCCTATTTTGTACGAGAGTGTAAAGTTTGGAAAACATAAAAATTCAAGCTATCAAGAAGCAGTCGCAAAAGACAAGCAATATTTTGAGTGGGCATTAAAAAATATGGATTTGGATAGCGACACAAAATACACTATAAACTACCATCTGCAAAAAGGGCAAGCGTGAAAATAGCCTGCGTAATACTAGCCGGCGGCAAAAGCAGCAGAATGCAAAAAGATAAGACAATGCTTCCATTCGGCGGGTATAAGACGCTTTGCGAGTATCAATACAATAAAATGAAAGAGCTCTTTGAAAAAGTCTATATCTCTACAAAAGACCCCAAAAAGTTTAATTTCAAAGCAGATTATATTTTGGATAACACGACAGAGTTTGCGCCTACCTACGCGCTTGATAGTATTATGCAGAATTTGGACGAGGATTTTTTCTTTGTTATGGCGGTCGATATGCCTTTTTTAAACAAATCCGTAGTCCAAAAGCTTCTAAATGAGTTTGATGCGAATAAAGATGCGATAGTTGCGACAAACGGCGATGAAATCCATACTTTGTGTGCAATTTACAGCAAAAAAATACATCCGCAAATAAAAGAACTTATAAAAGAAAACAGACACAAACTACAGCGTTTTTTAAAAGAGATAGATACAAAATATGTCCCTATTGATGAAGACGATGCTTTTGTTAATCTAAATTATCCGCATGAGTATGAAGAAGCTTTAAAAAGATGAAAATAGGAATATTAAGCGATTCTCACAAAGATACAAAAAATACAAAAGAGTTTATAGAGCACCTCAAAAATAACGGAGCGACCCATCTTGTCCATGCCGGAGATTTTGAGATTGTAGAAAATTTAGAAAGCTTGCACGGCGCCAACCTCCCGTATGTGAGCGTTTTTGGCAATAATGATATTAAGCTTTTAGAATATCAAAGCTCTTTTAATATCCACCGCGAGCCGCACTATTTTTTGGTAAAAGATATCAAATTCAAACTAATGCACCTGCCCTATTATCTGGCAAAAGATGACGCCCATATTGTTGTTTATGGACATACCCATCAAGTGAGTATCGAGTATAATAACAAAACTCTTATATTAAATCCGGGCGAAATATGTGCCAGAGAATCCGGCAAGCATGAGGCTTTGATGCTGAAAATTGATGAGAAAACTTACACTGTTACGCACTATTACAGATATAAAAATGAAAAAGAGATCAGGGAGAGAACCATGGAGTTTTTAAGATAATGGCAAAAAAAGTCTACTTATGCGCAATTTCCAACATATCAAGCGGAGGTTGCAGCGAAGATTGCGGCTTTTGCACCCAATCGGCTAGGCACAAAGCCAATATACAAAGATATGTCCAGAAAGATATAAGCGTGATAGTTGCAGAAGCAAAAAATGCAAAAAATAACAAAGCTCACGGTTTTTGTCTTGTGACTTCAGGAAAAGAACTTGATGATAAGAAGCTAGAATTTGTAATAGAGGCTTGCAAAGCGGTAAAAGAGAGTGTAAAAGATTTGATAGTTATAGCTTGCAACGGAATAGCCACGCTTTAGCAGCTAAAAAAACTTAAAAGTGCAGGTGTTGAAGCCTCTCATCCCAATTATGCGATGTGCATATTTTGTTATAAAATTCTCTGCTTGTTTCTAGGTTGTGGTTATAGGCATCAACACCTGCACTTTTAAGTTTTTTTAGCTGCTCAAGCGTGGCTATTCCGTTGCAAGCTATAACTATCAAATCTTTTACACTCTCTTTTACCGCTTTGCAAGCCTCTATTACAAACTCTAGCTTCTTATCGTCGAG
>JAUPLZ010000318.1 GCA_030836705.1 Campylobacterota bacterium | reverse complement strand
TAGATTCACCAGTTCCATCTTTACCTACTATTGTAGTTCCTTCTTCAATTGTAAGAATCGCATTGTTTTTTACTGCAACCAAACCATCAAGAACCCATACTTTATCTTTTGTAAGAGTTGTATCAGTTGTGATGTCGCCTGAGAGGGTTTGTTTTGTTGTAGTTGTTGTGTTTGTCGTATTTGTAGTATCGTTGCTACTATCGTCGCTGTCGCTATCGCATCCGGTAAAAGAAATTGCTAGCAAAGATGCCATTGCAATTGATAGAAAATAAGACCTTTTTTTCATTAATATCCTCCAAAAATTTGAATGGCAGATATTAATGATTAAGGGTAACGAGACGATTACGCTTGCGTATCAGTTTGGTTACAGTCTAAAAACTATAACCGACCGATACACTATAGCTTATGCCTGTTTTGAACTCTTTTGTAGTATTGTCGCCTTGTGTCCAAACCGTCTTAGAGTCTAATATATTTTGAATTTTGAGCTTCGCTTCTAGTCCGCTTGTAAATTTTTTGCCATAAATCAAATCCAAAAGCTCCGGCGGAATCTCATAATGGTCGGGATATTTATAAACATCATCGATAAGACCTACTTTTCTTATTCTTTCGCCCATTTTGTTGTATGTCAAAACGATAGACTCTCCCTCTTCTTCATACCCAAAAGTTGCATTTATGACTGTTTTTGATAGCCCTTGAAGCTGGCGATTGTCTGATGTAAAAATCTCTTTTTGCTCTTTTGTAAGCTTCACGACCGAATCTGTATAAGAAAAATTTCCGGCAATATAAAATGACTCAAGCTCCTCATTTATCATCGATAGATTTTTTCTGCCGTCTATCTCAAATCCTTGCAAAGTTGCAGAATCTGTATTTTTGTAACCATAGATTGGAAGAGATGAAGATGGGAGCATGACATCTTCTATCGGTTTATCAAGAAACTTGTAAAAAACTCCTAGTTTGATATTTTCCATAGTGGAAAAATAGTGCGTATACTGCAAATCTATGCTTGTTATGTCGGTATTTTCTAGCTCTGGATTTCCAACAACCGTTGCTACATCATAAGGGTGAAAATATTCGCCGCTTGAAAACTCTCTCAAATCCGGAACTACATAGGTTTTTGAAATAGCAAAATCGACTATATTTTTATCATCGGCGCTATATTTTAAACTCACACTCGGAAATGAGTCATTTAGCTTTAGACTCTCTTGCTCTTTTATGATTAGACCTCTTAAAGACATATCAGGATTTGTTCTATCTGTTAAAAACTGCCACAAAGTTTGAGAAAAATCGACAAACCTAACACCCGCCATAACTCCTAAATTCTCCGTCGGTTTTGTAAAAGTATTGAGGTAATAAGCGCTCTCTTTTATATTTGCGTCAAAAGAATCAGCGGCTTTAAAAAGCGGGCTTACGATATATCCTCTGTCGTCATAATCAATTTCGCTTGTGACGGTTTCATCATAATATGTGTCTATATCCTGATCAGTTCCCTCAACGGCGCTGCCAATTTTTCTTAGATAGTATTTACTCTGTCTTGATTCCCTATCTTTATTTGAGGCGCTGTATCCGATTTCTAAATAATCTTCTTTGCTAAAAAAACCGTATTTCCATCTGTTTTTGAAAAAATAGGCATTTAAATCATCTTGGGATTCTAGCTTGTTGGCTATATGGTTACTTCCTGATTCCACATCTACTTCAAAAATACCTTCGTTATTTTTTATATAAGCGTAGTAGTAGTTGTTCGGCTGATACAGATTGGCACTCGCAATCTCTGTGCCAAAATCAAAAATAGAATCTTTGCCAGAAAATTGATACTCTTTTGTTCCGCTAAATTGATTTACCAATAGTTCTCTCTCTTCCCAATCCAAATAATATTTTCTAAAATGAGAGTCGTTTGAGCCCATAACACCATCTGCTATTCTTGTTGATTTTTGACTATTTAGCGTGTAAAGCAATGTAAATTTTAGCTTTAGAGTATCGTCATACTTGTAACCCGCATTAAAGATACCCCCGTGAGAAAATTCCGACGATGTTTGAGTTATGCTTCCTTCTTGGTCTGGATTGGCATAAAGCTTATCGGTAACCGGATTTATCTGGTACGAATAGTAATCTTCATCTTTGTAATTATGACTTTGCGAATATCCATAATTAAAGCCGAGCGAAAGATTATCCGAGTAGTTCTTTTCAATCTCCAAAGAGGCGCTATAACCCATCGGCAAGCTCTCTTTGTGCGTAGCAAAATCACGATTTATATAGCTTTGGGTCATAGCCGAAAGCTCTTCTTTTGTGAAGTATGTTGTAGTCGCAGCAGGCGGTTTGCTTCCGACATTAACGGAAAGATTATTTAGAATAAGCGGATCTATCTCGCGATATCCGTCGTCATACCCTAGCCAGTCGGTACTGCCGCCTTGGTAAGTATCTGTTTTTTTACCGGTAAAACTATTGCCGTTTAAGCCAAACGATACTTTTGCGCTGTCATTTTTTGAACTCTCTTTGGTTCTAATATCGATATATCCTCCGCCAAAACCTACC
This sequence comes from Campylobacterota bacterium, assembly GCA_030836705.1. Lineage (GTDB taxonomy): Bacteria > Campylobacterota > Campylobacteria > Campylobacterales > SZUA-545 > JAUPLZ01. The sequence goes on along the minus strand of JAUPLZ010000318.1, from coordinate 408 downwards.
GGAATATCGGCTGTTGAGCTTTTTTGCACCTTTAGGCTTCCTATGACGCTTGATGGGAAAATATCAAGCGGCACCGTTCTTTTGGTAGGATCAGGCGAGGGGAGCGGCATGCTGTTCATCTCTACGCTTGAGTATCTCTCGCCGAGTCCTCTTACAAAGACGCTTTTACCGCCTATAAGCGTAACGCCTGTCACTCTTTTAAGAGCCGCCGCCGCATCGCCGTCGCCTTTTTTTGAAAACTCTTCGGAGCTTAGGATATTCGCAATCGCATTTGATTTTTTCTCTTCCGCCATAACCGATGCCAAACTTCCTTGAATATAAGGCGCTAACACCACAAACTCTTCAAGCTCCAATCCAGCAGGCGTCATTTCGATACTTTTGTTTAGACTTTCATTGGCAACTATCGTT
>JAUPLZ010000317.1 GCA_030836705.1 Campylobacterota bacterium | reverse complement strand
CATAGAACCAAATGGCGCAATAAAGAAGTTCGGAAACATTTTGTGTTATACCAACCTGGACCACAAAAAACGCCAAGAAGAGCTCCTTCTCTATAAAACCTACAAAGGCAACGAATCCGATTATCCAAAATACGATAACTACGATGCTATTGAAGTAAGCAAAACAAAAGATATCCCAATGGATTATAATGGAGTAATGGGAGTGCCAATCTCATTCCTTGACAAATTTAATCCTGAGCAGTTTGAAATTTTAGGAAGTGATTATGAAGTTAAAGACGGAAAATTGCCAAAATTAGTAAATTTATCATGGCAAGGAAAACTAGACCGCGGGTATATTGATGGCAGACGCACCTACGGCAGATTCCTAATTCAACACAAAAAGGCCCAAAAATGAAAATCCCAATAAATAAAAAGCTCAACGAATTTCACAAACTCCTTACGGAAAAAGGCGTATCTTCCGTAATAATCGAATCATTCAATGAGTTAAGAAACTTTATCGCCGATAACCTCAGAGAAGTCTCCGATTTTGTCGCAACAAAAGAGGTTATCGACGAAGTTCAAAAAGAGTGCCTTGTTCAAAGCGCATTCGGTGAACTTGTAAATCCGTTTAAACCGGATTTAATACATCTACAGCCCGAACAAATAGCACTCTCACTAGGAAGAGAGTATCGCTTTTGGAACCAAACCGAACTCACCGTCGCCGAACACTGCGTAAACATGGCGAACTACTGCCAAGAGATATTTCCAAACAGGCCCGAACTCGCCATGTGGAGCATGTTCCACGAATTAGGCGAAGTTACAATGGGGGATACCGCCACTCCAATCAAAGATATCGTGCCCGGAATCCGAAAAAATGAAAATATCCTTCTTGCAAATTACGCAAGAGAATTGGGACTAGAAGAAAAAATGCCACCCGAAGTTCATTTTTTAGATAAAAGAATGATGATAACGGAGGCCCTTATGTATATGCCAAATAATAAATATTGGCTAGGTGTCGCGAAAGAGATGAGCAAAGATTTTAATATCAAGCTCACCCCTGTTCAATCTTCATATATAAAAGAAAACCCTCTCTCTCCAAACGAGGCGATAGAGCTTTTCGCAAAAAAATGGATAGAGCTAGGACTCCCGACAACGCAAGCCCTAGAACTTATGGCAGAAGGAAAAATCAAAGAGGCAATAGCAGGAAGAAGGGAGAAAGAGACAACCTTAAACCAGCTAGTCTCTAAAGATTCTATGAAGTTAACACAAAAAGAACTAGCCGTGCTAGTTGAAGAAGAGTTCACAAAGAACATTAACGCACTTAAAGTGCACCCGCCGGATCTAAATCAATAAGCTTTGCCTCACCGGCAAAACCAAATTTCTATCTTGATATTTTACAAATCAAACTTGCCGACGGTTCCCCGATATAAAATCCTTGCGAATAATCAATCCCCATAGAGCAAACTTTTCTTTGAATCTCTTCCGTCTCAACATGTTCAGCCACTATTTTAACATCGTGCTCACGACAATAATGCAAAATAGAGCTAACAATAGTTTCGCTCTTCGGCAGGCTTATATTTTTAATAATCCCGCCGTCAATTTTCAAATAATCAAAATCAGCTTGCATAAGGCTATCAAAATTTGAATAGCCGGTCCCAAAATCATCTATCGAGATTTTGACACCAAGTTTTTTCATTTCACTTAAAAAACAGAGAGCTTTTCCGAAATCCATCTTATCAGTTTCAATAAATTCAATCGTAACCCTTCCCGGATTTTTAATACTTCTTATTTGATTAAATAGAAGTTTGCAAAACGGGATGTTTATAATATTTAACATACTTACATTAATGCTTACTTGCAGAAGAGAAAACCTTCGCAAATCTTCAAAAACTTTCTTAACCATCTTCTCTGAGAGTTTAGCGTAAGCTCCAAAATCTTTGGAGCGCTGCATAAACTCATCTGGAAGCAAAATCTTCCCGTCATACTTAAGCCTCATAAGAGCCTCATACTTAAAAAGTTGCTTTGTTTTATTGCACAAAATCGGCTGATAATAAATCGCTACATTATTACAGCTCAAAATCTCAGGAACTTCTATTTTGCTCATTTAAATCACCTCTTTTTTTTAAAGTAAGACATTATTATTTTTTCTAGCTACAACATCCGTCATATACTCATCTATCGGTGTATTAAAACGGCTGCTTATCTCAACCCCGTCTCGTAACAAATCATTGATGTCTTTTTTCATCTCAACTTCCTCATCTGTGTACCAAACATGCGCATGCTTGGTTATCTCTGTTCCAAAGACAAGAGAGCTCATCGCTTTTTGATTTGGACCATCCGCCTGAGTCAGAATTATCAGTCCTGAATAGTACCCTTTATGCTCATTAATAAATTGCTGCGCCATATCGGACTGCGCCGTCCCGTTTAGAATAACCGAAACACTGTTATCATAAACGGCCCGCCCTTTTGTATCGTTATAAAACGCTACTAAATCCCATTGACTCTCTGCAATAATAAAATTAGGATTCGGTTTTTTAAGATTATGAGGATTTAAAACAGTTATAGCCTTCTCACCGAAACTTCTCGCTCTCCCGACTATCCCGCCGGCATAATATTTTCCGTCCGATCCGTTTTTTTGGTTAATAAAACCGACAAGAGAGTGAGTGGAAACTTTCCCTTCATCATTCGTATGCCTTCCGTTAAAAACCCTCAGCTCTGGAGGAATGTTTTTAAACCCTCTCGTCTCTCTTAAATATTTCATTGCCGCGCTATTCTCAGTCGCCGGAACGCTGTTTAATACAAAACTATCTAATATAGTTGCAGATTCAGAAAAAACTTTTCTCTCTTTCACATCGTAAACTATATTTTTTTCATCTTCATCTTTTTTCTTATACTCATACTCTTTAAGTGATTGCAAATCGAGATTTGAAATGAATTCAAACTCCTCTTTATTAATTTTTCCTCTATATTTATTAAGAATCGAATCAATAAGCTTCTCTTTACTGGCATTATTATCAAAAAAGCTATTAATCGTATCGTAGCCCGTATGGATGCCGTAAGTCTCGGCAATTAAATCAACACTCTCTTTCCATGAAACATTCCTTAACTGCATAACGGTATAAAAAATATCCCCCTGAAATCCGCAGCCATGACATTTGCAGGTCTGCTTTGAGTGATTTAAACTCATTGATGGATTTGTATCCTCATGATCAGGGGAAATACAGCGAATAGGGGCGTTATGCTTTAAAATCTCTGCCCCGCCGAAATCCCTGGCAATATCCTCAATTGTTATACTGTCTCTTATAATACTGGCGATTCTCCCGCGCTCATCATATATAGCTTGATCGCGCTCGCCATAATTAACACTCTTTGGGCTGTTAATATATGCGCTTGTTATTGCCTCTCTTTGGGCAATATAGCTTTTTTGAAAACTTGCTTCCAAGTCAGTTGTATGAATTATTTTAGCAACAACAGACGAGAGAGCGTTTACGCTGTTAAACACATCCTCTATGCTCTTGCCCCAAACATATCCTTTTTGATATTCAGGGGCAATCGTACTCTTTTTTACCCCTAGCCCCATAGTGTTAAAAATCGCATTTGTAACCAAAACGACTTGAAGCCTTAACAACTTCCTTAATTCAGGATCGCCTAATATTTGATTGAAACGATCTTGATTTTTTACGGTCTCCGCAATAACGATAGCCCGAAGCATTGTGCCAAATTCACGATATATATCTTTTTTATCATTTTCATCTCTAAATTTGCCGGAGTAAAAAACGGTCTTATTGTAAAAATCAGGTGCGGATTCAACCTCATTCCACTCAACAAGCGAAAGCCCGGTACTTTTTTTATAGTTCTCTTTAATTAAATTTAAAAAATTTCTATCTAATTTAAACTTTTCAATCGCATACCCTCTGCTTAAATGACGAGGGAGCGTTGTATCTGAAATATCAAAAATAACTTCATCTTTATATGCTTTATCAAAAATAGAATACTCTTTGATTCTTATCCCGGCTTCGGAAACATTTTTTCCAACCTTAAATCCAAGAGATTCAACAGAGCTCAATCGAACTAGATTTAAAATATCCCGCTCTTTTTTAGATTCAAAAAAACTATAAAGAGCAACGCAGTCATCAGCGCTAACCCTAGGAAACGAGGCTTTAATATCAAGTATTCTCATAACTGCAAAAAAGCCAATTTGGCTTCTTTTTACTTTATTTGGGAAAGATACCCCTAATATCCTAATAGAATTCTCATTCATACTTAAGCCTTCACTTTTGTTTTACTATACAGAATAAACAAATCAATAACTTCATCTATAATAGATTCTTCAACTTTTTTATACCAAAGCTTCCTTGATAAAACCGAGAAATGCTCAATTTTATCCAAATCAACATCCACTTCTAGTTTCGCCAAATACTCCCTTAGCCTTTCAAGCGGACTATCGGGAGTTTTACAATCAAAAAATGTTGATGAAGAAAGTTTTGACATTTTATCTCTCTTACTGATTAAGATTTTGAGATGAATTTGAACCCGCCAAAGAGGCGAGTTCAACCGCAATATCTTTGTCGGGAATTTTACATTCCACAGCCAAAGAAGCGACACTTTTTGCCTCTTCGGACAACACTTTATTATATGTTGCCTCAATCGTTACAACGCTACTTCCCTCTTGCGAGTGAATCTGCTCTATTGAAGTTAAATTATGGGCGATACCAGCTCCCTTTAGAATATATTCTAAATTTTCAAACAGTGATTTTTGGTTATCAAGTTTAATCCATAAATCAAACCCGATATCCAAACCGAGCTTGCCGGAAATAAAATGAACAGTCTGTTCGTCGGTATTATGAAAAAATCTAATATTTTCTCTCATAGAACCATCCTCTTTTTTTGTATTAAGTGCGTCTGCAACCATGCTCTTCATCTCTTTTGGCACAGCCATAGAGTAGCGGCTATCAAGTTGTATAGCAGCAGCCCAAATCTCAGCACTTCTTAATTCAGTCGGAACATCCTCAAGAGAGCAAGAATAATCCCTAACAGCTTTTAAACAGAGCTCTTGTGTTTTTAATTCGTTAGGGACAAGCGCTAAATCCATCATAGCGCTTTTACCCGCAGGGACGCCGGTAAAATTCAAATAGTCACAATTTTCTAAAGCCACTCTCTCACCGCGCTCAATCAAACCGTCGCCATAGAGTTTTTTAAGAACATCATCCTTGTTTTTAACGCCGTATCTTTCGCACACGATAAATCCGTCGTAATTATCCATAACTTCCGAACAGTCGTCAAATTCAACAACGCCCACATAACAGGTTTTCCCGTTTTTAGTTACGGGTTCAATCGCCGCCATTACAGACTCCTATCTAAATTTTTCCCGCTATCCGCAAACTCTCTGACTCCATCTTCAAGTTCCTTGCTGGTAAGCCCTTTGGATTTTTCATCAATTATGCCCGACAAAACATCCTGCGTTTTTTCGGCAATCTTATAAAAATGATCAATTATCCTATCGAACCCGCCGTCATTATAACCGGTGGGTTTATAGCTCCAATCCACCCCAAAATCTCTTTTTGGGTTACATGAGCTAAGAGTGCTCCAACCCTCTTTTGTTATAACTTTAAGAGTAGCGTATGACTGCTTCTCATGGCTCTCACTTCTTATCATTATTTTAAAAAGTGAGGCGTTATCTTTAAAAAGAACCTCTTGCGTCTTAGAACCGTTTGAGTAGCCATCAACAACGCCGCTATTTGAAACCTCTTTGAATTTTTGCTCTTTACTAAACGCCTCTACTTCATCTAAAAATTTGGTATAGAAGCTATCTAAAACATCAAATTTTTGGGCAAACTTTTTGAATTCAGATAAAGTATCAAAAGCCCATCCAATTTCATTATCCGATTTTTGTGCCACTTTCGCGTCTTTGCCAACAGCGACATACGCCCCAATTCCATCGCCTATAAGCTCATTGATTTTATCTTGCAGCTTATAAAAAGCGGGGAAATTCTTTTTTAAGTAATTTTTAGACTTTTTTGTATCTTCAATCTCTGCAAAAAATATTGGAGTGATAAAAACGATATCCTTCTCTTTTGATTCAATAACATCATCAAAAACTGCACTAGAGGTAAATTTTGTTGATGCTACATCAATATAATAATCATTACCGGAATTTTTAGCCAACTCTTTTGTCCTTTGCACTAACGGCATAAAATCATTATATCTAGCGTCCAAATAGCTTTTTATCTCATCTTTCAAACTCATACCAAATCCTTTATCATTTAACTAAATTATAATATATTTATAATAAAACCAAACTTAAGCGCACACCGCATAAGCGTGTGCAGTCCTATAACCGCCCGATAACTCCCTGATAAAAACCAGTGAGCACAAGTAAAATTACTTCACCCATCTTGCCAAAACGGCGCTCTGATCCTCTGCAAACCACTTATAGTGGATTCTGTAAAATGTATAATAATACCCTATTCCGCTTGCACTCACCGATGTCGAATTAATATTCGCAAAATCTGCCGGCAGCGAGCTAAAAGCCCCGATAAAATTCTTATCTTTTTTAGTAACGACATATTTCGCCAAATCCCCCACGGGGAAGTTGAGATACTGCCTTACCATTAAAATTATGCTCATAAGGCAAAGCTCCAAACAGTGATAATTGTCGCTATAAATATTTTGCCAATTCATCTGAATTTTTATAGAGGGGTTATTCATATCTTTTTCAAGGAATTTAAAAATTTTATAGTAAAGAAAAGACTCTTTTTTTAAAGCCTCTTCAAATCTTTTAATATCTTTCAGACCTTTTACTATCGTCAAATTATACCCATACATAATAAGCATTTTTTGGGAATCTTTGCACCCTTCGCAAAAGTCGTTAAACATGTCAAAAACGACTTTTTCATAATAAAACTTCATCCTGTCGCGACTATCAATCGCTTCCATCTCTAAATCTAAAACACTCAGTTCGGCTGCAACCCAATCAGCAGATCTCACTACATGCAGCTCATCAGGAGCATGAAGTTCTCTTTTTGAATCGCGAAAACTTGCCATCCTATATAGATAAGCATCCCCAAGCTGCTTGTGAGAATAATCCTCATACATCGTCTCTTGCACAAGCCTCTCGTCATCCCCCAAAAAAGATATAGGAATACTTCTTTTGGAGAACCAATTTAAAAAGAGAGAAAGAAGCACTAAAAAGAGTGCTATAGCTACATAGCTGTCTTGATTAAAAACAAAATAGGTAAAATCACTATCTAAGAAGTAGTAGAAGGCTAAAACAAAAAACCCCGACACGGCTACCGTAAGCAGAAGGTTTTTCTTTGCCTTAAAATAGGCGTCTCTTAGCGTAGTTCCGCTAAAGAGAACTATTAAAATATAAAGGGAGAGAGGGATTATTAAAACAAGCAGAAACGGATCGGTAATTATAAAATATAAAAAGAGAAAGAACCCCAAAAGAATTCCGATGTATATGTCCAAAGAGCCTTCATTTTTCATCTCTTCTTCCTCTTTTTCTTATATATTTTAATTTTGTTTGCAACAAGCATCCTAGGAGCATAGCTAACGCTCTTTTGGTAAGCCGCATTCGCAACTTCCAATGTCTCTTTGTTCAGCCTCATAAGCCTATTTGTTTCGGTTTTTTCTTTCGCAACAGCGGCGATATCTTTAGCCGAATCGCTATAAGGAGAGTTCTCTTCCGGAACAAGCTCCTTGCTGATATAGCCATTATCTTGAAAGTTCTTCTTGAAGTCGTCAAAACCCATTTCGGTAAGTTTAACAACCAACTTCTGCAACGCGAACTCAATGCCTGTCATTTTTTATTCCAAACGCATTTTTTTAGAATTATCGCTAACTAAATCATCAAGAATGTTTAAGTTGTCGTCAGAAATTTTAGGCACAACCATCGCCCAACTCTCTTTTGCGGGGTTAAGCGAG
>JAUPLZ010000316.1 GCA_030836705.1 Campylobacterota bacterium | reverse complement strand
TGTTCGCTTGCTCTGAATATTTCTTTTAGGCTCATTTTTTCTTTTGCCAAAAAATATAGATCATAATAATCCCTAAATTTAGCTCTCAAAAATAAAACATTAACTTTCATTGCTGCGATAGCATTCTAAGTTTTTCAAGTCTTTCATTTTTTATACCTTTAAAATAATCACTCTCTACATCCATACCCCAAAACACCCTTGCGATCATCAAATTTGTTTTGATAAATTGTTTATCGCTCTTCAATCTCTCATTCCAGATAGCTTTTGTCTTGTTCTTGCCAAATAGTTTTATACATGACACAATATCATCAAAATCGCCATATTTGAGTATGTACTCTATGGTCAACTTCTCACCGGCTTCATCAAAGGTTATATCTTTGCTATAGCTCCAAAAAAGGCCTTTGTCTCTCAGGCGATTAAACAGTTGAACTTTTTGTTTGTATATTGTTGCTATTTTAGAAATCGCTACAGGCGAGAGATTGAGATATCTTGCTATTGCACTCTGTTGGTACCCATCTTTTATAGCATTGACTATAGCTGCTTCCCTATTATGGAACATATCAAAAAAATCTCCCAGCGGTTTGAGTTTTTTTAGCTTTATGTCATTATCTTTTATCTCTAACTTACCGGCAAAAATCTCATCAACCTTTTTTTGCTCCTCTAGGCTCATATCATCTGCAAAGTCAATGTTATCCACCAATTCATAATTCAACATTTCCGATTCGACCTTGCCACTGCTCATTGTCCATTTGTACTCACCAATATTTTTGGTGATATTTGCTTTTATAGGATTGAGCTCTATATATTTTACAAGTGCTTTGAGATACGATTCATCATATACATACCAGGATTTGAACCGCCCTTGCCAAAGAGGCCCTACTCTTTTGTACTTATTATTAAAATAGATACTATATCTTGAATTTATCTTTTGCAGCAGTGATGATAGATTTTCATATTTTGTTTTTAAAAGCAGATGATAGTGATTTGACATCAGACAAAATGAGTATATCTCAAAACCATACTCTGTGCTTGCATCTTGGACAATTTCAAGAAACTTTTTATGATCATCATCGTTTAGATAAACATCTGTCTTTGCAACGCCACGATTGATGATATGATAAAATCCTATTTTTTCTAGTCGTCTTTTTCTAGGCATTTTCAACTCTTTTGTATTACAATTTTACTTAGCTTTATTATAGCAATTTTTTAGTTAAAAGTAAACCTCTGACCCTGCTTTTCCAGCACTTTTAATTATACGATGACGAAAATGTCAATACAAAAACCCGAAAAGCCAAAGCGGGATCTTATTGCCGCTGCCTATTTCTATATCATCGGATATTACAAAAGAATTTTTTATATCTTTTATCTGATTAAAGCTTTTATTTTTCCCGCCGATCTCAAATATATAAGTGTCATCTACTATAAAATCACCTTTTTTAGGTATAGTTAGCACATGATTTATTCCCATCATACTTGCAAAGAATGTTTCTCTTAGGGTCCCTATTTCAAAACCATTACAATAAGCATGGTGCAGATTTGTGTTATTGAGATAGATTTTTTCCGGTTTACTGAAGATGTTGTCGCCCTTTGTTTTTGCTCTGATTATATTGAGTATTTTTGCCTTGTGCAGATACTCCAAAAATCTATAAAGACTTTTATAGTTGTCTCTCATATCCATTTTTACAAGAAGCTCTTGCATGTTAGGTGTGTATGGCAAAGATTCGCATACCAATCTGACTAATTTTTTTAAATTTATTATATTTTTATACTCTATAGGAAAAACAGATGGGATATCGACTTCTATAACTGTATTTATGGTTTCGTTAAGTCTCAAGAGATAACTCTCTTTATCTTCAAAATAAAATGGATAGTATCCGCTTTGAATATACTCTTTGTAGGATAATCGTAAATTAAATTTAAGAAGAAGTTCATAAGCTATATCTGTATGGTTTGACAATATCTCATCTAACGTATATGTTGGTAAAGCTATATTGTTGTTTAGTTCACAAAACTCTCTAAAGGATAATCCTTCGAAGTGATATACTATAGCTCTTCTGCTTAAATCAGCTTTTGCATTGTCTATTTGTAAAGCACTTGAGCCGCTAAATATCACTTTTAAATCCAAAATATCATAAATCTTTTTGAGTTCAATTTCAAAATTTTTATACTTGTGTATCTCATCTATAATGAGTACTTTCCCATCCTCTTTTGCAAAAACTTCTGCTACTTCAAAAAGTGAAGGTATAGTGATAGCATCAGCACTAATATAAAGTTTTTTACTAAATGGCACATCAAGATTTTTAAGATACTGTATCAAAAAAGTTGTTTTTCCTACACCTCTGGCACCAACTATTCCTATAAGTTTCGCATTGAAATTTACTTTATCGTAAAAATATCTTTTATAGGTAAAGTTATGTTTAGCAAATATTTTTCTCTGATATTCTCTGATTTCATCTATCATATTTCATCCTTTGATAGAAATTATATCAAAATTAGATTTTAAAATCCAATTTTTAAACTTATTATTAGATATTGATTTCTAATTTCTAATTTAATTTCTAATTTCTAACTCCTCGCTCCTCACTCCTAGTTCCTCACTTCTCACTCTTCTCGCCTCTGACCCTGATAATTCGCTTCACCTATTTATTCCCTCAACCAAGGTAATTTCGTCGCTTTGAAGTTGTTTTAGTTCATCTGTAAAACCGCTTTTACTAAAAAGTACATAGTGTTTTACGGGAAGATCGCTATCGATTTTTTGAGCTTTTTTTCTTAGGTTTTCCAGTACATCTATGCCAACTTTTTTATTGCTGTATTTACACTCTGCAACGACCAAAAAACCTTCACCGATTCCCACGGCATCTATCTCTTCGTTTTTATCCCACCATCTGCCGCATTTGAGTAAATTGTAGTTCTTCATCAGATATGATATTGCCAGGTTTTCATATACCGGCGATACGAAACCGTTAAAATTTTCTTTTATTTTAGAAATCACATAATTTTTATTTCCCATCTCCAGCTGACTCTTGTAAGGCAACACATAAGTAAACCAAAATCTAAAAAAGTTATCTTTGATAAAATAGAGCCCTTTTTTACTCTTTAGCGGATTGGTTTCTGTAATTGGCACATCTTTATAGATAATATCAAGCTCTATGAGTTTTGAGATAAAAGAAGTGATATTTTGTACATTTTTATTGAGCCGTCCTGCAATATTGCCGATTTTATGTTCACCGTTTGCAATCATCTCTAAAATAGAAAAATAGGTGATGGGTTCATTGACCTCATTTTGAAGTATGAACTGTGGTTCGTTGTATAGATAGCCGTTTGTATCAAGGATATTTTTTTCTATATTTTTAAAAATATCCCCGCAATCCCCAAACATCTCCAAATATTTGGGCACGCCATAGAGAATACTATAAAGTTCTATCAGTTCATTTTGAGACTTGTCGGGGAAAAACTCATTTAAATAGTTAAATTCTATCGCTTCGAGTTTTATAGCACTTGTTCTTCTGCCGTAAAGCGGAGAGTTGTAAGAAAGTGTTTGTTCATACATCATAGAGATGATTGAACCGCAAAGCACAAGATGGATATTTTTATTTTTCAACAGCTCATCGACAATATACTGAAACTGTGATGGCATGGAGCTGTCAATCTTTGCCAGATATTGAAACTCGTCGATAATAATAATGAGTTTTTCTTCAAAACTTTTTTGCGAGATATACTCAAAAAGCTGTTTTATATCCCCCAGGTCTACACCTTTTAAAAAATTATCTCCTAAAAAGTCAGCAACTATATTTTGCAATCTTTTTAAAACGATAGTGAGATTTTCTAAAGTTACTAAAAAATAGATAGATGGTTTATTTTGAATAAACTCTTTTAAAAGTGTAGTCTTTCCTACTCTTCTTCTGCCGTAAAGCACCGTAAAAGAAAATCTATCATTTGTATATTCATCATTTAAAAGTTTCAACTCTTTGTGTCTATTTGCAAACATAGCTATCCTTTTATCGTTTTTTGATTATAATAATATCAAAACGAACCTGCAAAGTTTCTTTAGAAAACGGACTTGTGAGATTTCTGAAAACTAGCATTAGGCAGTATTTTATATTGGGCCGCTATCTTATTGGGAGTCTTATCTCTTTCTAATTTTTCCCGGTTAAAAGTAAAGCTCTGACCCTGTGCTTTCCGAGCTTGACCC
>JAUPLZ010000315.1 GCA_030836705.1 Campylobacterota bacterium | reverse complement strand
TTTAGCTCATCCACTCTGGCTCTGTTTACATCAAAACCCACTACTTTGTATTTCTCGCTAAATGCGTGGGCTAGAGGTAACCCTACATACCCAAGACCTATGATGCATATTTTTATCATTTTTTATTATCCTTAAGATAGACTCTCTTTTTTTGATGCAACTATAGATAGCGAAGCTATAAATAAAAACAACATCAGAGGAAACTGAAGCATCCAAAGAGGCTCAGCTACAAAACTAACCGCAACAACAACAAAGCCAAGCACGCTTATCTGTTTAAGCTCTCTATCTTCTATGTCTAGCCTAAAAAAGTTATAAAAAAGCAAAAACATTAAAGTAAGCCCAATTAACCCGCCTTGCACGGCTACCATTAAGTATTGGTTATGAAAATGCTGATCAGTCATAAACTCTATAGTTTTACGGGTTAATCCATAATCATTTTTATTTAAAACATCTTTTGTAGAAACTATAAAATCCCCTATACCGTTACCGAAGAGAGGTTTTTCTTTTAAAACTTCACCTGCAACCAGCCAAAATGCAACCCTTACGCCAAATGATGAGTTATAGTTTTCATTTACTATATGTTTTACATCTCTTACTCCCTCATCGGCTCTTTTTTTAAAGTGACCCAAAGTGCTATAAGCTATGAAAAATATCATAACTACCGATAGCATACTTAGCACTATGCTTTTTAAAGAGATCCTAAAGCGTAAAAATACCAAAATAACCAAAGCTACAAAAAAAGCAAGTTGCCCTGCTCTGCCTGTTGAAAACATAAGGTTTACCGTACTTATGATAAAAAAGAAGACATAAGGAAGTTTCTCATAAAATGAAAGCTTATGCGAGAGTACCCTGCTAAGCAGTACAACTGCTGTAAAACCTAAAAAAACACTATAATGTATATGCGTCATAAACGGTATAGGGTATGATGAATCTCTGTTATTTATGATCCATAGGTCAAAAAACATCCCATATGCCAGTATCTCGCTAACAAACATACCTAGCAAAAAGGCATTTACCATATTCCAAACCCACTCTTTTTTGGCTAAAACAAATAAGGCAGGCAGCAAAAGCACCCAGTAGCCATAAAGCCTGATTTGGTTTAGTCCCTCTTTTACATCTTCGCTCCAAAACAGCGTTGTAGCCATATAAAGTAAAAATAACGCCATATATGTAAAAATAGTACTGTTTTTTAAAGTAGCAATCGTAGAAGCATACTCTCTTTTGTAAAGCAAAAGTACAAAAAACCAAAATATAAAAAAACTCAACAACCCTCTTGATAGCGGAAGCATAAATGAAAATACGATAACAGAGCAGTAAACAACTTTCTCAAATGTTATATTTTTATAATCCATTATCTCGCTCCGGCTTTAGACAAAACTACCTTTATGGTTTTCATAAATATAACAAAATCCATCCATAACGACCAGTTTTGTATATACCATACATCCATCTCTATTCTTTGGCTAAAAGTAAGATTATTTCTGCCGCTTACCTGCCAAAGCCCTGTTATTCCCGGTTTAACCATTATAATAATCTCTTTGTGTTCTTTATGGATAGCATCCTCTTCTTGAGGCATATATGGTCTAGGACCGATTAGACTCATATCTCCTCGCAGTACATTGAAAAACTGTGGCAACTCATCTAGCGATGTCTTTCTCAAAAAATCTCCCACTTTAGTCACTCTAGGGTCATTTTTATACTTATGATACTCTTCATAGTATGCGATTTCATCAGGATTTTTCAGCAAATACTCTCCAAGAAGCTTATCTTGTTCTTCATACATAGTTCTATACTTATAACAACTAAAAAGCCGTCCGTCTTTTCCTATGCGTTTTTGTTTATATATAACCTTACCGCCTGAATCTATTTTTATAGCCAAGTATATAAAAAAATGCGCTATAAGGACTATCGGTGCTATTAAAAAACCGACTGTCTTCTCACTAAGCTCTTTTATGACTATATTTTTTTTACTAAGAAGCCTATTTTGCAAGTGAAAAGCAGATGCTCTTAAATTGAAAAAATCAACATTTTTTGTGTGCGAAAAGTCAAATCTATATAGATACGGGACTATATAAACGCTTTTTGTCTCTAGGAGTTTTTGTTCTATGATCGCATTTAACTCTTGCGGTGAAAAACCATTTGAGATGATGAAAACCACATCCGTTTTGCCATCCACAACTTTAAGCCCAAGATACCAGTTGTGTGCAATCTCTTCTAAAAACGCTTCTCTTGAAGCATCTTGTCCCACAACTTCACACCCTACCTTAAAAGCATCTATACTAAACAAAATCCTCTTAATAATTCTCTTAGAAAGAGGTAGCAAGACCATCAAAGCCAAAAAGTATATAGTCAAAAAAACTCTAGAAAAATCATAAGATATTTTTACAAGCGCAAGAATCATAAAAACTGCTACAAATGCAAAAAAAACGGCTTTTAATATCTGTTTTGTCTCTCTCCAAAAATCAAACCGCTCAAAATATATGCCCTCATATAAAAGCAGTGTTATTATAAGCACTCCTATCCATATATATCTTTGAAAATTGTACTCTTTAAATAGAGGCAAAATACCGCTTAAACTTACTCTTATCTTGTAGGCAATCTCATATGCAAATATCAAAACCAAGATATCGACAAAGAGTAAAAGCAAAAACAGTATATAACTTTTATTTATTTTCAAATTATTTTTATCCCGATGAGTGCAAATATTGCTTTATTATATTCTATTTTGGCTTAACAAAATCATTATGCTTTTCTATAAAAAAAGCTTCATAACGATCTGTTATCGATTTCCAGCTATATAAAGTTTTTATTTTTAAACAGTTACGCTCAAGGTAAGACAAATAGTTCTCTCTTGCGATTGAATCAACCAAATGAGTAACTTCACATGCACTCTTAAAATAAAATGCATCATCTCCCAAAATAGCAGAATTAAACTCATTTTTATTTGCACAAATCAAAGCATTTGAGCCCATTGCCTCTAGTAAGGATGGATTTGTACCACCTACCGTATGTCCATGAAAATAAAGATTTGAAAAATAACGCAAACTATCAAGTATTTCTTTATCATAAATAGCACCGACAAAAATAATATGTTCCATATCTGCATATTTGGATTTTAGGTAGTTGCCAAATTTTGTTTCGTGTTTTCCGACAACTAAAAAAGGTCGTTTTGTTGTAGATTTTGCTGCTCCATCAAGAATATCTTCTATGCTATTTTCAGGCTCAAGCCTTGCTATCAACATATCATATCCGTATCGCTTTAGCGCATACCTAAAACACACCTCTTCATCATACTCTTGCACAACATTTGCACCATAAGGAATATAAACGGAATCTTTGCCGTATTTTGATTTTATATAATTTTGTATTCCTATAGAATCACTAACAAGAAAGTCACTTTTTTTTACTGCAAGAGCTTCAGCCCACTCTAAAAACTTTTGGATTTTTGAAGAGTACTTTGTGCGCTTCCACTCTAAGCCATCCATATTTGTAACAACCATTGAACTTCTTGGATGCAAATCAAAAAATACAGAACTGCTAGTATAACCAAGCTGTAAAATAACATCAAATTTACTTTTTCTAGTATCCATTATGCACATAAAATCATATATAAACTGCCCTGCAGTACCTATAATATTTTCAGGGTCGTAGATATGTTTTATGCTTACTCCATTGAAATTGCCGCTCTTATATGG
>JAUPLZ010000314.1 GCA_030836705.1 Campylobacterota bacterium | reverse complement strand
TTTATGGGAAGCGGTACGACACTTTTTGAATGTGAAAAATTAAATAGAAAATATATAGGTTTTGATATAAATCCTACAATGATAGAGTATGTAAATGAAGCTATGGGAGATGAAGGGTTTGCCGACAACTTTTATATCAATATTTGCAATAGTTTAGATAAAATTGAAGTAGATAAAAATATTAAAATTGCAAATGAAAAGCTTAAAAGTAAAAGTGTGCAGTTTGTGCTTATGCATCCTCCGTATATGGATATAGTAAAATTTACAGAAGACAAACACGATTTATCGAATATCAACAATATCAATGAATTTGTACAAAAATTTAAAATAATATGTGAAAATTCACTTGCTTTTTTGGATAAAAACAGATACTTTGCCGTTGTCATAGGAGATGTTTATAAAAACGGTGAAGTGTTACCTCTTGGGTTTTACTGCATGGATATGATAAAACGAAATTTTAAGGTTAAACTAAAAGGCGTAATAGTAAAAAATATAGAGGGCAACCGTGGAAAACTCGGTGTTGGCGGTATTTGGAGATATAGGGCTTTAAATAGCGATTATTATATATTTAAGCATGAGTATATTTTTGTATTTAAGAAGGAGTTTTGATGAATTATCATTTGTTTGTTGTTGATGAAATAAGTTTAAAATATCACATTGAATATGGTTTTGTTGGTACTGGAAATTCAAGTAATAATTTTAATATAGGATTATGGAAAGATATAGCTAGATTAAAGATTAATGATAAAATAGTTTTTTATGTTCAAAAAACAAAAAAATTTTATGGATTTTTTAAAGTTACATCTAGTCCATTTTATGATGCTTATCATTATTTACAGCCAAATTTATTACCTTTTTTAGGGGATAATAAAAATGTAATACTTCAATATAGAGCTTTAATAACACCAGATGTTGTTTTTCAATATGGAATAGATGAATTTGATTTGATAGATATATTACCAAATAATGTTACTGATATTTTATGGAGTATTTTATATAGAAAATTAAAAGGTGGTAGAGGTTGTAGTCCTATATTTGAAAATGAGTTTAATATTGTTTTTAATAGAGTTTCAAATAACAATATACAGTTAAATGTGAACCCTCTTAGTTTTTCAAATTTACAAATTATTCGATCTCAAAATACAAATAATTATAAGGGAGCACAAAATAATCCAAATATAAAGAATATAATAATGTCAAACAGTTATACAGAACATCATATACATGCTTTACTGATAGAGTATTTACCAAATTTAATTTTTAATAATATTAGTTGGTTAGGCAATGAAGTTTATTCTGGTGCAGGAATGCAAGCAATAGATATTTTAACGATAGATAATAGTAATATTTTTAATATTATTGAAATTAAAAAAGAAGAGATACCTCACAACATCACAAAACAAGTTGAAAAATATATTCAATGGCTTCAAAATAGATTTCAAAATTTTATACAAACTAGTTTTCAACCAATAATTATAGGAAAGAAAATTAATGGAACCAGAAAAAGAAATTTAAGAAAAAATGAATTTACTAGCTTTAATAATCAAAATGTAAGTAATTCAATTCAATATTTTGAATATGAAATTATAAACAATGGAATTGTATTTAATAAAATTGATTATATGAATAATTGGAATATTTTAGGGAGTCAAACAATATAATGCCAACACAACAAGAATTATTTTTAGAATTAGCACAACCAGATAAAAATGGCGTATCAAGATGGGTAAATACATCTGAATTTGTTGGTAGATATTCTACTTTAGAATTATTAAACGGCTTAAGTTGGGGAAGGAAATCATCCACATTAGCAAAAAAATATACAGTAGAAACTGACAAATCAATCACAACAGGAAATAAGATTGATAGAATTAGGTTAAATGGTTTTAATACTTGCCATACATCTACTCATACTCAAACCATAAGAAGTGATATAAAAAAAGAAATTTCAAAAAAAAGATGTGTAGTTTTAGGTACAAATCGAAGTTGTGACCATAAAACAGAAGTTGATCATAAAGATGGAAGAAAAGATGATTCAAGAGTTATGAACACTTCCACTCAAACATTAGATGACTTTCAACCTCTTAGCAAACCGGCTAATGATGCAAAAAGACAATTTTGTAAAGAGTGTAAAGAAACTAATATGCGATATGATGCTAAATTGTTAGGTTATCCTATATCATTTATAGTAGGCGATGCTAATTATACAGATGAGATAGGTTGCAAAGGTTGTTTTTGGTATGACCCAATTGCATTTAGACAATCTTTAGACTTAAAAAATTCATCAAATACTTAATAATAGTTCATAAAATATTTGACTTTTAAATAGAAATAGGATATAATTTTGGTAGAAATTGATAAATTTAAAATAAGAGAATTAATGGCAAAAAAGCAAATAGCAACATTGCAACAATTAGCTGATTGTTTGGGTATCTCAAAGACACAATTATCAAATATTTTATCTAATAAGTTTGTACCGATAAAAAGCAATGTTGTAGAGTTGGCAAAATTTTTTGATATCAATCCTCTTGAAATTATCAAAGAAAAAGACAAAAAAGAGAAAAGATGAATTATATAGGCTCAAAGTATAGATTGTCTAGTTGGATAAAAGATACCATAAATAAAAACGGCGGCATGAAAGATAAAATATTTTGCGATATCTTCGCAGGTACGGGTGCGGTGGCAAGAAGTGTAAAAAAAGATGTTAAGCAAGTTATTATAAACGATATAGAACCGTATAGCTATGCCCTAAACAGAAACTATATAGGAAACCATATCGCATTTGGATATCAAGAGATTTTGGAAGAGCTAAACAAGCTTAAACCTAGAGAGGGATTTGTATATAAAAACTATTGTCTTGGCGGAAGCGGCGAGAGACAATATTTTAGCGATGAAAATGGTTTAAAAATAGATGCGATAAGGGTTGAAATAGAAAAGTATAAAAGGGATGAAAATCTTTACTATTTTTTACTTGCTTCATTATTAGAGTCTGCCGATAAAGTTGCAAATACCGCTTCAGTTTATGGAGCATATCTAAAACATTTAAAAAAATCTGCACAAAAAAGTATGATACTTGAGGCTGCCGTTTTTGAAGAAAATGAAGCAGAGCATCAAGTTTTTAATGAAGATGCAAACTCTCTTATAAAAAAAATAGAGGGTGACATACTATATCTTGACCCTCCGTATAACCATAGAGAATATGGAGCAAACTATCATATCTTAAATACAATAGCACTTTATGATGAGTTTAACCCAAAAGGTAAAAGTGGGTTAAGAGAGTATAAAAAAAGCAGATATTGTAAAAAAAATGAAGTGCATAGTGCTTTTGAAGAGTTGGTTAAAGAGGCAAATTTTAAATATATCTTTTTAAGTTATAACAATGAAGGGATTATGAGCCAAAAAGATGTTGAGACTATTATGAAAAAATACGGGTCTTATGGGCTTGAGACAAAAGAATATCAACGATTTAAAGCAGATAAAACACAAAATAGAAATCATAAAGCGGATATGACTTTTGAATATCTGCATATACTTGAGAAATATTAAGTCTGCCATCCTTACCAAAAAAAAGGCAAAAAAAAAGGGTTAAAGCCAAAGCTCTAACCCTCACTTGAAGTAGTCTGATAATCACTCAGACGAGTATTTCGTGTTTTACGAGAAGAAGTATATCGT
>JAUPLZ010000313.1 GCA_030836705.1 Campylobacterota bacterium | reverse complement strand
GCTACCAACGAAAACTTCATCAATTTTCTTTGGTCTCTTTTCGCTTGCCAATACTTCGCTTAGAGTTGCTACATCATCCGGATCGTTTGGACAGGCAAGAATAGGCTCTTTGATTGTGTTTAGATCTATCTCAATAACAGCTGCATATTCAGCATCTTTGTCTGCTTCCATAAGTGTAGGATTTGCTAGCCACTCTTTCATTTTATCAGCTCTTCTTTGAAGCGTTTTTGCATCTTCATAGCCCTCTTTTATCATCTGCTCGATAAGTTTTACATTTGATTCAAGGTATTCAATAACAGGCTCTTTGTTTAGTTTTACAGTACAAGCCGCCGCACTTCTTTCAGCACTTGCATCGCTAAGCTCAAACGCTTGCTCGACTTTAAGATTCGGCAGTCCTTCAATCTCTAAAACAACACCGTTAAATATGTTTTTTTTGCCTTTTTTCTCAACCGTCAAAAGACCATCTTTTATAGCTTGGTATGGAATTGCATTTACAAGGTCTCTTAGAGTAATTCCCGGCTGCATTTCGCCTTTAAATCTTACTAGTACTGATTCAGGCATAGTAAGCGGCATGCTTCCGGTAACGCCTGCAAAAGCAACTAGCCCAGAGCCGGCAGGGAAAGAAACTCCAATCGGGAATCTTGTATGGCTATCTCCGCCTGTTCCTACTGTATCAGGCAAACAAAGTCTGTTTAGCCATGAGTGGATAACACCATCGCCCGGTCTTAGGATTACACCGCCTCTTGATGTCCAAAACGGAGGAAGTGTGTGCTGAAGCTTAACATCAGATGGTTTTGGATAAGCCGCCGTGTGACAGAATGATTGCATAACCATATCAGCGCCAAAACCAAGTGCGGCAAGCTCTACTATCTCATCTCTTGTCATTGGTCCTGTTGTATCTTGGCTGCCTACAGTTGCACAAACAGGCTCTACATACATTCCAGGTCTAACACCTTTCATGCCGCAAGCTTTTCCTACCATTTTTTGTGCAAGAGTATAACCCTTGCCTGTGTCTTTTGGTTGTTCTGGTTTTGTGAAAATGTTTTCTGCCGACATTTTTAAGAATTCTCTAGCCTTTGCAGTTAAGCCTCTGCCGATAATAAGAGGTATTCTTCCGCCAGCTCTAAACTCATCGGCTATTGTGTTTGGATCAAGCTTGAATGAGCTGATTTCTTTGCCGTTTTTGTATATTTTGCCTTCTTTTGTTTTTACGACAATTACATCGCCTGTTTCCATATCATCGACTTTAGTTTGAATAGGAAGTGCGCCTGAATCCTCGCAAGTAGCAAAAAATATCGGAGCAATAACGCTTCCTATTACAATACCGCCTGTTCTTTTGTTTGGCACGCCGGCTATATCATCTCCCATCCACCACTGAACGGAGTTAACGCCCGATTTTCTTGATGAGCCGGTTCCGACAACATCGCCGACATAAGCTAAAGGATGACCTTTTTCTTTTAATTTTTCGATAGTTTGAAGGCTTCCGGCTTGTCTTGCAACTAACATTGATTGAGCGTGCAGAGGAATATCGCTTCTTGTAAACGCTTCGCTAGCAGGGCTTAAATCATCGGTATTTGTCTCTCCTGGAACTTTAAATACGGTAAGAGTTATTTCATCAGCAAGCGCTGGTCTATTTGTAAACCACTCTGCGTTCGCCCATGATGTTAGAACTTCTTTTGCGTATTTGTTTGTTTTAGAAAGCTCTGCAACATCATTAAAAGAGTTGTACATAAGAAGCGTGTTTTTTAGTTGATTTGCCGCAAGTTGCGCAACTTCATCAATTTTAAGAGCTTCTACAAGCGGAGTTACATTATATCCGCCAAGCATTGCGCCAAGAGCATTTATAGCCTCTTCTTTTGTTATGGCGCATTTAACTTTTCCTTGAACTACATCATTTAAAAAAGCCGCTTTTACATAAGCAGATTCATCAACACCCGGTGAAACCCTTGTAAATAGAAGTTCTTTTAGTTTCTTAGTATCGCTTTTTTCTGATTTGATAAGCTCAACTACTTCCGCAGTTTGTTTTTTATTTAATGGAAGCGGCGGGACATTTAGCGCAGCTCTTTCATTGACATGTTGTTCGTATTGTTGTAAAAAATCCATTTTAACCTCTCCGTTGGTTGTAAAATTTAGCGAATTTTACCCAATTAGTGGTAAATAAAAAAAATATAAAGCGATAAAATGGCGATAGATAGATAATCTAGGTTACAATTTGTAACTTTATAGTAAAAATTACTATTTTTTTAGTTACAAATTGTAACATTAGTTAATTTGTTTTAAAGATATTTAATTTTTCATCAAGAGTGGTGGCGGTTTTTTCTATACCTTTTGAAACTTTTATTACCGATTTTATCGACTCGTCGTTGTTTTGAGAAATTTTGCTTATTTTGTCTATGTTTTCAATAATTTCTGTAACATTTTTTGTGAAAATGGTTGAATTTTCCATCGAATCTTTTGCAATTTTTCTAGCAGAATTCATAAGCGCAGATGTTGTTTGAAGCACCTTGCTGGTTTCTATTGAGATATCTGATAGTTTTTTTGTATTTTGTGAGCTGTGTTGCATGGATACACTCATGTCGTCAACAGCGTTTATAGTGGTTGATATATTTACATTTATCTCATCTAGGCTTTTTTGAGTTCGCTCAGCCAGTTTTCTTACTTCATCCGCCACGACAGCAAAACCTCTGCCATGCTCGCCCGCTCTTGCAGCTTCTATTGCCGCATTAAGAGCCAAGAGGTTTGTTTGATCTGCAATTTCTGAAATTACCACAAGAACATTTTTTATCTCTTGAGTTTCTTTGGAGACATGATTTAATTTTTCAGATAACTCGGACTCTTCTTCGGAGTTTTTTTGAATATCCGAGGAAAGTTTTGAAATAGTGTTTATTACATTATTTAGGTTTGAAGCTACTTTTTCTATATTTGAATATGTCTCTTTTGCCATTTCGATAGAGATGTTTGTCATCTCTTTTGTTTTGCTTCCGATTTCGTTTGAATTTTGAATAATTTTGTTTTGATTGTTGATTTCAGATGATATTTCATCGGAAACGCTCATCATGCTTTTTGCGCAATTTGTATTATCTCTGCTTGTAGATTTGGATTCATCTATGGTGTTTTTGAAAGTTTGAATCAAAGAGTTAAAGATTGTTATGGTTTTGCCAATTTCATCGCTCTTGTGGTTTTGTATATTTTTTGTCAAATCTTTGTTTTTTTCAATTTCGCTAAAAGTATCCATCATTTGCGTGAGTGATTTTATGATGTATTTAAGAAGGATTATCATGGGCAGTATCCCAAAAACAAATAGCAAT
>JAUPLZ010000312.1 GCA_030836705.1 Campylobacterota bacterium | reverse complement strand
AAATCATAATTTATCCTAAATTTATATGAGGCAGTATATCTACATTGCTCTTTTATTTCACTTATTTAGATTATACATATAGGCAACTTTAATTAAAAATTATATTTTATTGAATCTCTTTTTGGTTTGTTAATTGCTGTAAATAATTTGAAATATTAATCAAAGAAAATGTAACTAAAAATATCATAAGACCTGGAAAAAAACTAACCCACCAAGCAATCTCTACAACATCTTTTCCACTGCTTAATATTGTTCCCCAGCTTACCTGAGGTGCCACAATCCCAAGTCCTAAAAAACTAAGTCCTGATTCTGCAAGTATTGCGCCGCCTACCCCAAATGTAAAACTGACAAAATATATAGGAGCCAAAATAGGAGCATAATATTTAAAAAGTATTTTTAATCTGCTAACTTTTGCAATATTTAGTATCTTAATGTATGGCTGAGATGTTATTTTAAAACTCTCCGAACGAACAAGTCTTGCTGTTGTCATCCAGCCTGTTATAGATATAATAACAATCAAAACCCAAGATGAGGCATTTACATAACTTACAAGAGCTAAAAGAAGAAAAAATGTAGGAAATGTTAAAAATAAATCTACTAAAATTATAAAAGCTTTATCCACCCTACCTCTAAAATATCCAGCCATTGAACCCAAAACAAGGCCGATTACGGAAGCTATAAAAGCACTTCCAACACCAATAATAAGCGATACTTTTCCGCCCTCTGCCAATCTTGCAAGAATATCTCTGCCTAACCTGTCGGTTCCCAAATAGTGCTCAAATGATGGAGGGAATAAAATGGCAGAACTGTCTAGCAGATATGCATCAACGGAGTAAAAGTATCCACCAAAAAAAGAAAAAATGACCACAGATACAAGTACAAAAATACTAAATTTCGGCATTTATAAATTACTGCTTAATTCCAAGAAGTGTTTGTAACATCTGATCAATTGTTGTTATAATTTTTGAAGCTGCACCGTAAGATGTTTGATATTTTATAAGATTTGTCAGCTCTTCATCTATACTTACTTTTGAGATAGAAGAGTATTCCAATTCGGTGGCATTAAATTGAGCCGTTATGGATTGATTGTTTAAAATAGCTTCATTCGTTCTAACTCCAACTTCTGTTGCTACAACATCAAACATTCCATATATCGTAGATTTATATGCTACATTTCCAACATTAAAATTATAAACTTCAAACTGCTGTTGAATCATATTTAATGACAAAGAACTGTCTCCAGTAATAGGAGCTTTTCCAGCTGAAATTTTTGTTGGATTGTCTCTTAGGTTATAATTTAAATTTATATTACTTGCACTATTACCATCAAAAAATCTATTTAAGCCAAGCGCACCGGCAAAATTTGAGCCAGAATCAAACTCCGTAGTTTTAAGTTTATCTTCTATTGAAAATTTATATCCTTTTGCTGTAGAAGCTGAGTCCATAACAAACTCTATAGCATTATCACCGTTTGAATATGATGCCCAATTAAATTGAACAAAATCGTCTATGTCATTATTTGCATTTCCGTCGGCATTATCATCGCCCTCTTTTATCATTTGACCCTGAATTGAATTAGAACCAGATACTCCATTCATAACCGTAATTTGATTAATATTTATAGTTCTTCTTGCTGTTTCCTTTCCATCTATATCATAAATTACAATGTCAAACGCACCCTCTTTTATGTTTAAAGATGAATTTACAAGAGATTGTGTTCCGTTTGTGCTTATAGCATTAGATTCCATTCTCGTAGTTGCACTAGAAGCATAAATATTATTTGTTGAGTCAATTAGCGTAGTTGCAAAAGCATTCATCTGATCTATAACTTTTTGTAGGGCTCCATTAGTAGGAGTACCGGAAGAGTCTGAAGTCATTTTATCGCCTCTTAGGTCTAAAATTGCCCCTATTCTGCCTCCGGATATGCTCTCGTCCATAGGTATTAAAACACCATCTTGTCTCTCATATGATAATTCGTAATATCCATTTATGTTATTGTTGCTTGATATATGAATTGGGTGATATGAACTACCATCAACAATATTAAATCCATTTACACTTAATGTATAACTTCCGTAGCCTTCATTTGATGAACCGCTTGCCCCTATTTTTGATTCTATTTTTACAATATTTGATTCCGCTCCAATGAGTTTTGACAAACTAAATTCTATATTATTTCTTTTATCTCTTAAATAATTTGCCGTATAAGCATTACCTGCTTCAGCAACATCAATAGATTTGTTTATATTTGCCAACTCTTCTGCTAATGAATTTACTTCTTTTATATTAACTAAAAGTTGATCATTAATACTTGCTTGTATATCTGTAATTTTCTTTTGTGTTGCGACTATACTGTTTGAAAGCGTTTCAGTCTGTTTTGCAAGTGCTAGTTTGATAGCATCATTATCAGGATTATCTGCAAATGCTTGCCACATATTGTAGTACTCTTTTAAATCTGATTTTATTCCGACATTATCAATTTCGGGAAAATATGTAGAGAGTGTTTCAAGAGTTTCTTTTGTAAAATCTGAATACTCTTTATCGGATGAAATTCCCGTGTATCCATCGTAAACAAAATTATCAAAGACTCTGGCAATATCCATAATCTGAGTACCATTGCCTATATTTCCTGGAGCGGCAAATATAGGTGTAGCAGCAGCAGTTACGACTCTTTGTCTTGTGTAGCCTTCACTCTCTGCATTTGAAATATTATGGCTTGTTGTACTTACAGCAGTTTGTGCAGCACTTAGCCCGCTATAACCAATACTTAGTGTGTTAAAAATAGATCCCATTTCACACTCTCACTTTCAAAATTGATGAATCTTTTGAAGCAACTTTTGTATAAC
>JAUPLZ010000311.1 GCA_030836705.1 Campylobacterota bacterium | reverse complement strand
GTCAAGATAGCGGCGCTTTGATAGTTTTTGTCGATGAAAACAAAAGCGCTTTTGCAAGCGGGTTAAAAAAAGGTGATTTGATTGTAGCCGCAAACGATAATCCCATAAGAGACAAAGAAAGCTTTGTCTCTTTTATGAGTCAAAAAGAGCACAAAGAAGTTCTAAAACTAAAAATAATTCGAGATAGTTTTACAAAAGAGATGGAAATAATTCCGGCAAAATTTAATAAAAATCTTTTGAATAACAACTATTTTTCTTATGGCGGCATGGTTGTAGAAAACATAAGCGATAAAAAAAGAGAAAACCTAAAACTTCCAAACTATGTATCAGGTGTTTTTGTAAGCGAAATAAGCGATGATTCTATAGCGAAAAAAGCGGGCTTGCAAAAGAGCGATATTATCGTACAAATCGACGACAAAGAGATTTTAAATATTGATGACTTTTCCAAAACAATAAACAACCAAATCAATCAAAGAGTTCATATTTTTAGAAATGGATGGGGTTTTATAAAATTATTACAAAAAGAGGAGAAAAAGAGTGTTTTTAAACAATAAAAAGCCGTTTTTAATGGCAGGACCGTGCGTCATAGAGAGCAAAGACAATCTGTTTGAAATAGCAGACAGAATGAAAGAGATAACAACAAAACTCGGATTTGATTATATCTTCAAAGCTTCTTTTGACAAGGCAAACAGAACATCGGTAACTTCTTATAGAGGTCCTGGGCTTGACGAGGGGCTTAAGATGCTTTCTATGGTAAAAAAAGAGTTTGATTTGCCAATAGTTACCGACATTCACGAAGCAAATCAGGCAAAACCGGTAAGCGAAGTTGCGGATGTGCTTCAAATACCTGCTTTTTTATGCAGACAAACCGACCTTTTGGTAGAAAGCGGCAAAACCGGCAAAATAGTAAACATCAAAAAAGCGCAGTTTTTATCAGGAAAAGATATGCTAAATGCCGTAAAAAAAGTAGAAAGTACCGGCAATAAAAACATAATGCTGACAGAAAGAGGCAATATGTACGGATACAACAATCTTGTAGTTGATTTTAGAAACATTTTAGACATGAAAGAGTTCGGCTATCCGGTGATTATCGACGCCACGCATTCCACGCAAAGACCAGGAGGCGAAGGGCAAAGCAGCGGCGGCGACCCAAAATATGCAAGCTATTTTGCAAAAGCAGCCACCGTTTGCGGCGTTGACGGATATTTTTTTGAAGTACACCCAGAGCCCTCAAAAGGACTAAGCGACGCTACAAATATGATAAGTTTGAATGGCATTGAAAAAATACTAAAAGAGCTTAAAGAGCTTTATGATTTGAGCAAAAAGCAGACATTGTAGTATGTTAAAGAAAAAGTGGAATATCCTGAATTTTTTGTTTAATGTTCAGAGCGAGAGGAGGATAAAAATATGCAAAGATTGATTATAGACATCGAAGATAGATATTTGAATAATGTAATTGAGTTATTGAATAATTTCAAAGAAAACATAATCAAAAACATTATCGTGAAAAAACAAGAGACCGCAAATAACGAACAAGTAAAGCTATTCCATACTTTAATAAATAATTCAAAAAATAAAATAAAAGTCACTAATAAAATTGCAACACTACGAAGCACGACTCAAGAAATGAATGGATTTAGGTGTGAAAAATGATAATAATATGTTTTATACTTGGTTTAATGCTTATTGCTTTAGGTGTCGTTGCTGAAATAGCATGGCTTGGTTTTCTTTTTGGAAGTGTTGTAGGAGTGGTACTTGTTTTGATATTTGCTCCCGTCTTGTTTTTAGCACCATTTTTATTTTTGGCTACGCCAGGAATTGCAATGCTTGGGGGTTGCAATTCAAAATAAAACAAATATAATTTCAAAAGGATTAAGGCATGAAGCCAAAAGGTATAATAATAGGTAGTGTAAAAATAACTGTGTAAATTTGAAAATATCACTTTAACGCATTAGAAAAGTTGGCAAACCACAAAATGATAAAAAGCTGTATGAAACATAAATTCATAACTATTTTAAATGTTAGATGATAAGGGAAGAAATACAAATGATATTACTTTGACATTTTTTTGATATGATTCACTAAGAATACAAAAAGATTGTAGATAATTCTTCTGTTCACACAGAAAAATGACGAAAATGGGTCGTAGAGAGATAATTTAACTAAGATAATATTCACATATTTATTGAAAGGAAGGCGATGAAAGAAAATTTTTTTTTAAGCAAAAATGAACTAGAGGAAAAAAGAGAACTTCAGATTAAGAATGGGACTTACAATTTTAAAAATGAATCTATTTGTCCTCAGTGCAACAGACATGATATTTTTGCAAAAGCTATAGTAGAGACAGAGGGGGAAAAAAGAGAATTTCTTTATTGTCATTATTGCCATGTTTTATATGTATATAAATTTGGTTTTTTTGGAAGAAAAGGGAAACCATTTTTAAAAGCACATTTATTAGATATTGCTGGATTTGCAAACTTAATGTACGATGTTACAGAAGACATTCAGCAAGGAGTCACATACAGAGATATTCTTATGTATGGTTTGCAACTACCTGATCCTTTTCCAGATTTTTTATTAAATAATAAAATCTTGATTGAAGATGAATATGGATTGAAAACTTTTTATAATGAATACTATTATTCTGGAGTTTTCATGACTGGTGTATATGGAGAAGAAAGAGATTATATTAATCGTTCATACCGAATTAAACAAAAGGTTAAGAACAAACAAATACCTATAGTCACAAAACAAGATGAAATGAGGCTAAATGAATATATGCCTTGGAAAAAGTTTTTATAACATTGTTTGATTTACAGATATAAAGTAGATGTTTCCCCTGGTATAATGGCGTTTGTGATTGCGGCTCAAACGGTAGGGTAATGTGTTGTGATGGTATATATAGCCCAAGCTACACATGCAAAGGTGGAGAGCCTTTAATCGACCAAAAAGATACAAAAAAACTTTAAACTTTTAAGGAAGTTAATGGAAATATTAATAATAGTAGTGGCTATTGTTCTGGGTTTTATTTTTCTTTTAAAACCAGCTGAGCAAAAAATAATAATAAATGAAATCGAAAATAATTCATATAATATTGAAAATGAACCTCTTAGTTTTATGTCTAATTTGATGTATGTTAGCTATAAAGATTTTGCAAAAAAGAATAAAGTAGCAATAATGGAAGAAGACGAAAGGAGAATTTCGTTCTATTATATATTAAAAAATGGTATAAAAATACAAATTACAGCAAAAGATGAGAAGTTTTTTGGCAATGAATATGCAAAAAT
>JAUPLZ010000310.1 GCA_030836705.1 Campylobacterota bacterium | reverse complement strand
GCTAATGTAGTTTGTGAAATTGTTGGAAATTCTAATAACCTTACTAAACCTAATGGAAAATGGTTTTTTGATGATGGTTATGAAAAAAGGTTTATGTACAATTGGTACAATCAAGAGAATAACCCAAACTTCAAAAACTGTACTCAAATGACATACGAAGAGTTTATAGAAAAATACGGAGATAGAAAATGAAAACATTAGAACAAAAATTAGCTGAAGCACAAGCTTTTGTAGACAGTATAAAGTTGCAATTAGAAAATAAACAAAAGTTTCTACCAAAAGGTACTATTTGTAAAGTCTGGGATAGTATCTTTTCTGGAAACACTAATATGTTTAGAGTAGCAACTGGAAATGGTACTTTTTACTACGAATCTAAAAATGGTCTCAGCACAACTTGGGATAACTTTGAGCCTTTAGAAATGGGATTGACTTTCTCAGATAACATTATACATAGCGAAGATATTACGCTAGAAATGGATAAACAACTAGCTTTGTGTTGGGATGAAGATGAGGTAGCTCATAAACATATACGAGTAATTGATGGAATCACTGGAGACACCTTTTCCCCATATGGTGCTAGATATGGATACCCGTTTGGCAACTACCAACTCTGCACAACACCTGTTGGTAACCTACCTCAATGGGCAAAAGATATGATAGACGCGTGTGAGGATTAAGGGATGAGAATATACACTAAAGAACAACTACACGGCTTAAGCAAACAAGCTCTACAGCTTAAGCTTGATATGGTTAATGCTTCAATCGCTTTAACACGTGAGGAAGTTATAGCAAATAGAGAGGTGCTTACTTTAGCTCTAAATAATGGAGTGAGATTTAGTATTCCCGATGTGCTTGAAGATATAAAAGCAGGTTCGGCAGATATTGACGATATTATGATTTAAGGATTAGTAATGAATAAGCACGATTTTGATTTTATCGTAGGTAAGTACAAAAAGATTAAGTTTATGTTGAACTACTACGACATTGAAATAATACTTAGTTGTTTAGCCGTTATAGCACTTTTTGTAGTAGGGTATGTAATATGCGATTAATGAAACCTAACGACCTCGCTACTGAACTAAATCAGGATGTAAATTTGTTTAATGTTCAGGTATCCCAATATAAAAAGATATTTGGAAAATATCCAAATTGGTTTATTCATAGTGCAGAAAGAGGTAAAACAAGGATTGATTCAGTACTTTATAAAAAGAAGCTTGAATTACCCTCCAAAATTGCTCTGTACTCAACGAATAAGCTTTACTATATGTTACGGGCTACCAATCATAATGATAGCGATATAGCTCGTCTTATGGCTTCAAAAAGTAAACACTTTAAAAATGTTAATACTTGGACTATGTGGTTATGTAAAGATTTATTTATACAAACTCAATTCTCAAAATCAATAACTAAACCTACTCTATCTACGGAGTTTGTAAAGATAGGAACTAAACATTTATACCTACTCAGAAAATGGGATAAATTAGACCTAGTCAAGGAATTTGATTATTATGACTAACTGTAAAGTATGTACTAAGTGTGGTAAACAAAAAAAGCTATATCAGTTTAATGTGCATAATCTTTCAAGAGATGGCAGAGTAGATGTTTGTAATCTATGCAAGAGTAAAGCGGTTGTTGATGTAAAGTCAACTAGAGATAAAATAAAATTATATTTTGAGGAAAATAAATGAAAGAAATGTTTAAAATAAAAATGGCTATTCGTGTTGTGTATTATATGGTTGTCGCTATCGCGGTTTATATTATGAGTTTTGAGCTAGAATGGAAAACGATTGTTGCTATTACTATGTTGATAGTTGTAATTAACGCAAAAGTTTTTATATCTACCAAAATAGATGAGATAATAAAGGGCGAAAATGCTAAAAAAGATTAATAATTGCTACGATGAAGAGTTACTTCATCAAATGGGGCAAGAAATATCTATGTCTATGGCTCCAGATGATATGAAAAAACCATTGTATGAGGCTATTGAAAAACAGCTCAATGGCTTAAGTTTGTTAATGGCGGAAAGCTCAGAGATGAGTATCGGAGATGTTGAAATGAATTATAGATTTGAGGATTAAACAATGAAAATATACACACAAACAGATGAATACACGATATGGGAAAATGAAAACTATTTGTATTTTATACAGATGAGTGGCCAAGAAGTTGAGAGCAAATCTTTTGACTTTGCAGCTGATGCTATTGAAGAGGCGGTAAGTAGACGAAAATACTACACCCCTCGGATACTGGTAGATTATTTTAAAAAGGATAAAAATTGAAGTACAAAGAACTTAAAAAAGAAAACAAGAGATATGCGAAAGCTTTGGGTATTGCAAACAAAACCGTTTGCTTACAAATAGATGAGATAAGTGCTTTAAATAATATTTGTGAGATGAATGAAAAGTATTTCAACAAAGAGATTGAGAGACTTAATAATATAATTGAATATCTGGAGGATAAGAAATGCTAAATAGATTAAAGCAATGGCGCAAAGAGAGAGGTTTGTTTTTACAATCAGATAAAACTAAGCACTTTGGATATATATGTGAAGAGGTATCAGAGGGGCTTAGAGCTGAGAGTGAACACGATGTTATAGATGCCTATGCAGATATAGTTGTATTTGCTATAAACGCTATTGAGCAACACGGATACGATGCTGAGTTAGTTATGAGTGAAACCATAAAAGAGATTGAAAGTCGCAAGGGCGAAATCAATCCGATAACTAAAAAGTTTGAGAAATACAAAGACGAATACCACAAATCGCTTTGGGATAAGGCGGATTATTCAAAATGCAATAGATAAGCTCAGGCGCTCGTAAAGATTTGCTCG
>JAUPLZ010000309.1 GCA_030836705.1 Campylobacterota bacterium | reverse complement strand
TTTTTATTCTATTGGGAAGTTGCATGTCTGATTTTTCAAGAAGAAAAAAGTTTGAATTATCTGTGTATTTTTCAAAAGGCAGTCCCAAGTTGACATTGATTATTTTTTTGCAAATATCTTTTGTTTTATCATAAAAATATGCCAACTTTAGTGCACCCATCGAGACCGTAATATTCGGTAAAAAAACTTTATCAAAAGCTCCATTTGCAAAAAGTCCGGATGGAAAATCGCATGAAATTTTTACGGCATCCAAGGAATTCAATCTGTCGATAATATCTTTGGCTTTTGTATCCAGTTGTTTGTTTAAACCGCTTCCAAAAAGAGCATCTATAACGATATCGCACTCTTTTATCTCGTCTGCTATTTCAATGCCAAGCGCAGAGACTCTTTGTAATTGAAGTTGCGCCATTTGGCTTTTTGCTCCAAAAGGAAGAAAAATCATTACATTATAGCCATCACACAGAAGAAGCCTAGCCAGTGCAATACCATCAGCCCCATTGTTGCCACAGCCGCACGCTATAAAAACTTTTTTTGTTTTATCTGCAATTTCGTCAATAACTTTTTTTATTCCAAGCGCCGCATGCTCCATTAAAAGCTCTTCACTTAAAAAATAATCTTTATATGCTTTTTTGTCAAGATAATCTACGGTATTAAATACTGGAACCACTATGACCTCTTTTTGATTTTAATTCAGACTCAATAACAAATTGCATTATATTATGATAAAATTAAGCAAATGTTATCTTAAAATAAAAGACTTTATGATGCTAAAACCTCTACTTGATTATATACCAAAATTAAAAGATTTTTACGGAATTGTTTTTATTGCGCTAATTTCCCTAGTAGCTATATTTTTTGCAAAGTTTCATGTTTGCGCTTGCGTTGAGCTTAGTCCGTTGATAATATCAATGGTATTTGGCATGCTTATCGGTAATATATTCTATAAACAAATACCGCCTGTTTTTTTTCACGGCATAACCTATTCTCTAAAAAAAATTCTAAGAATTGCCATTGTTTTGCTTGGTTTTAGAATTACATATCAACAAATATATAATGTCGGTATAGCTGGTTTTTTTGTGGATTTTGCAATGATGGTTAGTACATTTTTGCTAGCAGTGTGGGCTGGAAGCAAGATTTTTAAGCTTGATAGAGATACTTCAATATTGATTGGCTCTGGGAGTGCAATTTGTGGCGCAAGTGCTGTTTTGGCAACAGAAAGCGTATTAAAGTCGGAAAAATATAAAGCAGCCTTAGCGGTAGCGACGGTTACGATTTTTGGAACTTTAGGAATGTTTTTGTATCCCATCTTATATAATAACGGGTATTTGCCTAGTTTTGATAGTAATCTTTTTGGCGTATATACAGGAGCAACTATACATGAAGTGGCACAGGTAGTAGCTGCCGGATTTGAAGTTTCAAGTGAGGCTGGCGAGACTTCAACGATAGTAAAATTAACGCGAGTGATGATGCTAGCGCCTCTTCTAATAGTGCTTAGTTTTTTTATAGCTAAAAAAAATAAAGGTCAAAAAATAGATATAAAAAGCGTTCCGATTCCTTGGTTTGTTTTTGTTTTTATAGCAGCCAGCGGAATAAATTCTTTGCACATGATTCCGTATGAAACCATTTATATGATAAATGAATTTGATACATTTTTGCTTGCTATGGCAATGGGTGCATTGGGTGTTGAGACAAATATCAAAAAAATTAAAAATGCCGGTCTAAAGCCAATTTATTTGGCAACTTTGCTTTTTGTATGGCTTGTTGTCGGCGGATATTTTATAACTCTGCTTTTTGCGCCATTCGCATAATATGTTAATATTCAAATAAAATACCAAGGTAATATTTTATGAAAAAAGCAGTTTGTATAGTAAGCGGCGGGATGGATAGCGCGCTTGCTATGTATAAAGCAAAACAAGAGGGATACGAGATAATCGCTCTTCATTTTGATTATGGACAAAAAACGGAAAAAAAAGAGAAAGAGTGTTTTTATAAACTTGTGCAAAATTTAAATATAGAAAATTCTCTTGTTATTGATTTGGCTTTTTTTGCCAAAATCGGCGGCTCTGCATTAACAGACAATAGTTTGAATGTGCCGATTGATGGGATTCAAGAGGGCGTTGTTCCGATAACTTATGTTCCGTTTAGAAATGGAATATTTCTTTCAATAGCAGCAAGTTTGGCAGAAAAAGAGGGCGCTGAGGCTATTTATATCGGGGTTGTGGAGGAGGATAGCAGCGGATATCCGGATTGCACGCAAAAGTATATTCAAAAACAAGAAGAAGCCATAAATGAAGGTACAAAAAAAGAGACAAATATAACCATAAAAACCCCGCTAATTAATCTAAAAAAAGAGGATATTGTAAAAGAATCCAAAAAGCTTGGCGTGCCGCTTGAGTTTACATGGAGTTGCTATAAAAACCAAGATAGGGCTTGCGGAGTTTGCGATAGTTGCAGGCTTAGGCTAAAAGGTTTTGAAAAAGCAGGTTTAAAAGACCCAATCGAATATATCTAATATGAAAAAAATAATTGATTTTAGCCGCTTTTCTTCTATAAAAGCCGGCGCTATGACGGAAGTAGAGATAATAGATTCTATGAGTTGGAACAAAGAAGGATATTTTATCGTTGGAGCTGCTAGCAATCTTCTTGTGACTTCAAATACAAAAAAGCTTGCAAGGCTATCAAAAGAATTTGATTATATTAAAATAGAGGGCGATACTCTTGTCATAGGCGGAGCGACAAGCAGCGGAAAGATTCTCTCTTTTGCAAAAAAGCATAATATTGCAAATTTTGAATTTCTATCAAAAATTCCAGGGCTTCTTGGCGGCATGGTTAAGATGAATGCAGGACTTAAAGAGTGGGAGATTTTTAATCATTTAATAAGCATTAAGACAAGCAGCGGTGTTTTTAATAAGTCGGAAATAGTTCATTCTTATAGACATACACAAATAGAAGCTGTTATTTTTGAAGCTGTTTTTGAACTCTCTTTCGGATATTCAAATGAATTGTATGAAAAATTTTTGCAAATGCGCCAGAATCAGCCAAAACTGCCGAGTGCCGGAAGTTGCTTTAAAAATCCATTGCCGCATTTTGCCGGAAAGCTTATAGAAGATGTTGGTCTAAAAGGGGCAAAAATTGGCAACATGGGTTTTAGTAGCGAACATGCGAATTTTTTGGTTAATCATGGAAATGGAACTGCGCAAGAGGCGCTAGAGCTTATAGATTTGGCAAAAAAACTTGTTTTAGATAAATTTGGAGTTTTCTTGGAAGAGGAGATTATTATAATATAAGCTTCTCTTTTGGTTCGCCCAAAAAATATCCTTGAGAGTAGGTTACGCCTATCTCTCTTACCTTGTCATAAACAGTTTGAGTGTGAACAAATTCGGCTATAGTTTCGATTCCGAGCTTATTTGCAAATTCTACTATTGTTTGGGCTATGAGCTCGATATTTTTATCTTTGTCTATATTTTTTATCATTGTTGCATCAATTTTAATATAATCAATTTTTAGCTCAATCAAATGCTCAAAACTAGAGTATCCGGTGCCAAAATCATCTATTGCTATTTTAGCGCCGTATGTTTTTATAAAATCAATAAAGTTAATTACTTCAAGATAATTTTCAATACCCTCAGACTCCAATAGCTCAAAAACCACTCTTTTTGAAGCAGGTGAATTTTTTACTTTATCCTTAATATATTCGACTGTCTCCTCGTTTAAAATATCATTTACTGATAAGTTAATCGAAAACTCGTATTCATTGTTTTCAAAAGTTTTAAATGAGTCATCGATAACTTTTTTTGTTATATAAGGGTATAGTTTTATTTTTTTAGCTATATCCAAAAAGAAATACGGCGAAATAATAGAGCCGTCTTTATCTCTTAAGCGAATAAGGGTTTCGTATTTTTCTATTTTGTCCGTTTTGGTGTTTTTTATCGGTTGATAAAACGCTATAAGTCTATCATCTTGTATGGCTTCTTTTAGTATGTTTGACCATTTTATATTGTTTTCGTACTCTTTTGC
>JAUPLZ010000308.1 GCA_030836705.1 Campylobacterota bacterium | reverse complement strand
TTTAATAGCTTTCTTTCCGCCAGCCGCATTTTCTTTATCGCAAGCAGGTTTTGGCTCTGATGCGCATCCTGTTAGTGTTACAGTAGCCGCAGCTACGGCAGTAACACCTGAAAGCTTTAGCATATCTCTTCTAGTCATATTCATTTTTTGCTCCTTAGAGTTAATTCAGGCGAAGTCTGAAAAACTTGGCATCGCATATAATTAGCTTATTCCCTTTAGCCTTAATTCTAAATTAAAAAAAGTGTTTTTTTTCTGTTTTTTTACCTTGGATAATATATATTAATTTTGTATTTGTATAATTACTAAAAAATTAGGAATTACAACTTATGAAAACAACTCTTTGGCTTAGTATGATAATTGCGTTGAGGTTTTTGGGGCTTTTTATTGTTTTGCCGATGCTTGCCGTTTATGCTTTGGAACAAAACGGTTCTACACCGTTTTTGGTAGGTCTGGCAGTCGGCGGATATGCTATTACTCAAGTATTTTTTCAATATCCGTTAGGAAAACTAAGCGATAAAATAGGAAGAAAAAAGATTATAGTGATAGGTCTTTTGATATTTTTTATCGGCTCAATCATTTGTGCTATGAGTGATAATATTTATATGCTTATTGCAGGTAGATTATTACAAGGTGCTGGAGCTATTAGTTCTGCAATTACTGCCATGATTAGCGATTTTACGAAAGAGAGCGAAAGAGCCAAGGCAATGGCGGTAATGGGCGGAAGTATCGCTATGAGTTTTATTGTTTCGATGGTTGCAGGTCCTATGATAGGCGGATATTTTGGAATAGAGATTCTGTTTGAAATAACTGCTGTTTTGGCAATCGGTGCGATTTTGATAATGCTATTTAAAATACCGCAAGATAATAAGATTGAGCATATATTTGAAAATGAATCAAATCTTATGAGTATTATAAAAAATAAAGAACTTTTTAGAATGAATGTGACCATGTTTTTTCATAGTGCTACGATGACAGTCGCATTTTTGGTTATTCCTCTTACTCTTATTAGTATTTTTACATGGCAAAAATCAGAGCTTTGGATGGCGTATTTGCCTTCAATTGCGGCTGGGTTTATATTTATGGGTATAGCGGCAGTACTTGGAGAAAAGCATGATAAAACAAAGCAGGTTTTTATTGCGTCGATAATTCTTTCTATAGTTAGCTTTGCTATGTTTGCGATGGCAAGCTCTGCATCATATTTTATAGCCGGAATGGTTGTGTTTTTTATCGGTTTTATGATGCTTGAGCCATTGCTTCAAAGTACGACGACAAAAATAGCAAAAATACACGAAAGAGGTGCCGCTCTTGGTGTTTTTAATACTGTTCAATTTTTGGGCGTATTTGTCGGCGGTCTTTTTGGCGGTTATCTGCTTGATGGCGGCGATATCACAAAGCTTGGATTTATTATGAGCGCTGTTTCTGTATTTTGGCTATTTTGGGTTATTGGAATGAAAAATCCGCTAAGAGCAAAGTTTCTATTTTTAAACCTAAATGAAGTTAGCGGCAAATACAAGGAGCTTTTAAAAAATAAAAACGGCGTAGTTGATTTTTATAGAAATGCGACGGAAAATACCCTCATAATAAAACTAGACCCAAGCAAATGTGATGAAAAAGAGATTGAAAACTATCTAAAAACAAAATAGCAAAAGAGCTTTTTTATGTATATTTGAGCTCTTCTGGTTTTTGCTTTTTGGCAAGCAGTTTTTTTGTTGTCGCTATTCCTTGCGAAGTTCCTATGATAAGCAGAGTAGAATCAACCATGATTTGTGTATCGCCTTTTGGCATCGGTATAAATTTGCCGTCTTTTTCTTTTATGCCGACAACACTCACTTGAGCTATATCTCTTAAGTGCGTTTCTTTTAGTTTTTTGAATATTACCCAGCTTTGTTTTGGGACTTTTATTTCTTCCATATCAAGCGGAGTATCTCTTTTGTACAAAAAGTTTTCAAGAAGGTTTTCCATATCAGGTCTAAATGCCATAGCACTTACTCTTTGTGCCATTAGTTTGTTTGGTGCTATTATGTTGTCGGCTCCAAGTTTTTTAAGCTTTAAAATATCGGTTGTTGTTTCGCTTATGGTTATTATTTGGTATGGTTTTTGTCTTTCAATCTCTTTTTCAAAAAGCCTGACTATGGATATTTGAGCCACATTTTCGGGCATATTTTTTGAGAGAATTATCATACCTTTGGCACTTGAAAAATGAGCTTTTCTCAAAGTGGTATCAAGGCTTGGTTCTGCATTTATGTAGTATGGATATTTATGAATTTCTGCCTCTTTTTCAAAATCTTTTGATGAGTCGATTACAACAAAAGGAACTTGCGCCCTTCTAAATTCCCGAGTTACTTCTATTGTATATTCATTGTGATAGCAGATTACATAGTGGTTTTTGAGTCTAGCTATTTTGTATAGCATGGAGCGTTCCTTGATTATGTTTAATAACTTGCCTTTGTTTATTACCTCGATAAGAATACCTACTGCAAAGGTAAAAATACTAAAGCCTAAGATGATTAATGTAATAGTAAAAACACGACCGGCGTTTGAAATGGGAGCCATCTCTCCAAATCCAACAGTGGTAAAAGTAATTCCGGTTTGATAGATAGCATCCATCAGTGACATATTGTCTATGACAATATAACCTAATGTGCCGATAGTAGAGATTAAGATAACAAGGATTATGGGGACTCTAAACGGCTTTAGTTCCTCGTATAATTCCTTTTCTAGGGAAATTTCTGGTTTTGGGGTTCCTTCCCAATTTAAAAAATTTTTAATTTTTTTAAACATAAGAGTCGAAGCGGTTTTGCCGCTCCGTATTAGGGTTTATGACCCTTTTCTCATAGTGCGAAGAGTAGATGCAGCAATTTTTATTTTTCTTGTTGTTCCATCTTCAAGCGCTACTCTAACAGTGCGAAGATTCACATTAAAGCGTCTTCTTGTCTTATTCTTAGCATGACTAACATTGTTTCCAAACATAGAGCCCTTGCCTGTAATATCACATCTTCTAGCCATTATGGTTTTCCTTGAAAAAATTTCTCGGTAATATAACAAATTTAAGCAAAAAAAAAGCTTAAACAACAGAATAGATTGCATAGCTAAAAAAAAGAACCGTCAAGCCAATAAAAGAAAAAAATATTTTTTTGTTAAATATGGAGGCTAGAGAGTAGATGATATAAAAAATCAAAAACCAAAGCGGTGAATAAACTTTATATTCCATAACCTCAAGTGATAAAAATTTAACAATAAAGTCGTCCAAGAGCCATCCGTAGCCAACGATATGCAGCACTATTTCAATAGGATAAAAAATAGAAAAAAGAACAGTTAAAATAGGTGAGGTAAGTTGAAGAAAAGTAAATTTTTCAAAAATAAAATGAACAATCGGCATCATTGCTATAAATACAAAAATATTCAAAAAGACAAATATTAAAAAAGGGTGCATTTTTTTAAAATGGTGTAAAAAAAGATATATATAAAATACGCCTGATACGCTAAACCAAAAACTAATAGAAAGCAAAAATGAAGGCGCAATGCTTATTATCAAAAAAACAGCAATATAAAGAGTAAAAAACGAAAATACATCCATCCATCTTAAGGCAAAAAACAATGCAATAATCATCATGACATATGCTCTAAGCAGCGAGGGAGGAATGTCTGTTATAAGCAGGTAAAAAAGTAAAATGAGTGCTGAAATAAACGATAAGTCAAAGTATCTATTTCTATACGGGAAATACCTTTTTTGGAAAAATATATAAAGCGGAGTCAAAATAAAAAATATTATACCGCCCAAAAAACCAAGATGGTAGCCGCTTAATGCAATAAGATGTGAAATTCCAAAGTTCGAGATTTTATCTCTCAAATCTTTAGATGGCATAGTTGCAAAAAAGAGTGCAGAAAAGAGGTTTTTTGTCAGATTGTCGCTATGTTGGTTTTCTATATAATTTATGAGGTTTTGCCGTAGGCTCTCTTTTTTTGGCAAGAGCGAAATATAAAAACTAGGCGCATAAAAGCTTCCTAAATAATCAAAAAAAGTAAGCTCTGAAATAATAAGAGTGAGTGCAACATCTCTTCCTGTAATCGGCTTTAAATCTTCGTAAGTTGATGTATAGAAGCTAAAGTCAGAGTTTTTTAGTTGAAGAACGGTGTATTTTGTGCCTCTTTTGTTTATTTTTTCATATTGATTTATGACTGTTGCGGTTGTTTTGTGGTTTTTGTATTTTTTTATTTCAAGAAAATTTTTATACTCTAATCCGACATTCGCTAGAAAAATAAAAATTAATCCTAAAGTAAAAAAAATCCAGCTTTTTTTGGATAAAAAAAGTGCGGTTTTTTCTATAGTTTGCATATTAAATTACTATCTTAAAAGAGACTCCGTTGCTTTTGTTCTGAGCTATTAATTTTCCGCCCATTTTTATCTCTATAAAATTTTTACTTGTAAACAACCCAAGACCTGTGCCGTTTTTGGCAAGTTTTGTGGAAAAATACGGGTCAAATATTTTATTTATAATATCTTGAGGAATCGGCTCTGCATTGTTAAAAATCTCAAGAACGCTTTTTTTGTTTTCATCTTCGTGTAGCGAAATAACTATTTTTTTATCATCTTTTTTTG
>JAUPLZ010000307.1 GCA_030836705.1 Campylobacterota bacterium | reverse complement strand
AAAGGAGTAGGTGAAGCGTCTAAAAAGCCTAATAAGCCTTCGTTAAAATCGTTTTTTGTCATTATATAGTTCCTGATTGAAGTTTATAATTTTTTTTTTGATTATACAAAAATATCTTTTATTATACTAATTTAAATCCGATAAGACTTAGTGCCATAACAAGCAACGGCTGTTATAAAAAACAGATCAAAAGCTAAAAACGACTCTACCATGCGAACTACGGTTCATTAAATTTAAGAGACAAATAATAGCCAAACAAAGCCAATTGAAATAAATATTGATATTTAAAAATATTTTTGGCTACGCCACACTCTGCAAGCCAAACTCTACTTTAAAGTCAGTTGCTTTTACTTCAGGAACTATGTTGTTTTTTACTTTGTTTAAATCTACAATCCCATATCTTTGAAGTGTTTTTAGCGTTCTTGATAGATTTGACTTTGCTCTTCCGCTCAACTCTTCAAGCTCTCTGAGTGATTGAGGATTGTTCAGCAAAATTATTCTAAGCAGCTCTTGATTTTCGTTTGAGAGAATTTGAGCCATTGATTTTAAAGATTCAAACCAGATTTTAGGCTCATCTTTTTTTGGGATATACTCGCCTTTGGCGATTGCTATCGTTCTTTTTTTATACTGCTCAAATGGCATTATTCCTACTATTAAAGTCTCATGTTTCATCTCTTCCATCCTTTTAATTATTCGCTATGTAGTAGTCCACGCTATTCCAAAAATCTCCTACAAGTTGCGCGCAAGACTCAAACTCATAAGGTACGATATCCATTTTCTTATGTACATGGTCTAATGTCTCTTTTTTGGCAGCATACTTCTTAGAAGACTTAAAACCATGTGCATTATCATAACCGACTACTCTGTGGTTTCTTTTATCATGCAAAGTCACTACCACTTTGAACTTTTTTTGCCTCAAACTTTACCCAATAACCACTATCCAAAGGATAAACTTCGCCATCAAGATTTAGTAAAAACTCTAAATCATTCATAATGTTTCCTTTGTTATCATCAAATGATAACTAAATTATTTTTATATCAATGTTAAATATTTTAAATAGTAGCGATTTTGATTTTACATGTAGAAAAATATGACAGATTGAAATGTTTTTATAGGAAGTTTTTTGCTCCGATGCTCCTGCGTGGAGCGAGTATTTCAGGTTATTTTACAGTATGCATTCCCATCGAGAACGATGGAAACTAGAAAGTGTAAGTAGGCATCCTTTACATTTATTCAATTGCAACTGTACACGGAATTTCTAAAGATTTTCTACATCTATTTTCCATTGTTCAAAATTAGTTTTTTTAGGAGTTGTATTTTTTATATGAATATCTAAATTTCTACTTAATATTATTTTAGAATTTTCTTGCAGTTTTGTAAGCCTAGTGTCAGTTACTACTTCAAGTAAATCTAGTAAAGTTGTCCAAAGTTTTATTACATTTTCTCTATTTGGTAATAGACCTTTATGTAGTAAATCATTTCTGTCACTTCTATTTTTTAATAAAACTTGAAATATATTTTCACTAATTATATTTGTTTCATGTAAAATTTTATGCTTTGTTTCTATATTAATTTTTTTTGGCAAAACTCTTTTCAAAATCTTTAATATAGAGGTATCTATTTTGTTCTTGTATAAAAAATCTGTTAATTGTTCTATTACTATCCATAAGTTACTCAAAGACTCAGCTATCTTGCCTTGATTTAGGTAATGGTAGCCCAATGCTAAAAAAATAGGTGAAAATCTGACTTTATTGATTATATTTATACCAAAATTGTAAGCCTCTGTAAATTCTTCAACTTGTATATGGTTTGGATGATGTGCTTTTATTATTTCTGCTATACTTTGAGATTTACCTCTAAAGTCATTATTTATTGATGGTATATAAGAAAAATTTGAACCTCCATTTTCTACAATACAGCCTTGATGAAGTTTAGTTAAATCAATAGGTTTAACTAGGATACCACCTAAAAACAAAGCCCCTATTATTTCATTGAATTTATTTATAGCTTTTTCAGGTGTATTATAGTTTTCATCTGCTGGCAACATAATTGAACCATCAAAAGTGATCAAAATATCTAATTGAGAATTTTCATCATAATCTTTTAGTTTTCCAACAAACTTTGATAGTATTCTTGTATCGTATAAATTGGTATTTATTTCATCTAAGGTAACTACAAAATCCTCTTTGGTTTTAGAGATAAGTACAAGTGGTTCAAAAAGAAAAGTTATCCAAGCTGGGTCATAGCTAGGTATTTCGGAAATAGGTTCCTTGTAATCCATCGGTTTATCTTTTTCATGAATCCAATCTCCTTGATGCCAAACATGATTATCACTAGGCTTTTCTTTAACATTATTTGTTAAAGTTTTTGGGATATTTCTCCTTGTTTGTATCAATGTTTCTACATTATCAGATTCATAAAAACCATAAACTTGACCTGTTACTATGTCTTGATAATGTTTCATGCTGTAACCTCCACAATCCTAATCTCATATTCGCTAAAGCCGTAGACATTAACATATATAAATAAAAAACTATCCGATATACTCCGGAATCAGACTCTTGATTTTTTGATATATCTTGATAAAGTCGGTAGAGTAAACTCTGCTCTGTGCAAT
>JAUPLZ010000306.1 GCA_030836705.1 Campylobacterota bacterium | reverse complement strand
GTTTATTATGTTAAACATCGGCACCGGAAGAACATTTGCATTTGCTCCGCCTAAATATCTATAAAGAGGAATTCTAAGACTCTTAGCCGCTGCTCTTGCTATTGCCATTGATACACCGAGTGTAGCATTTGCGCCGAGTTTGCTATAGTTTGAAGTTCCATCCAGAGCTTTCATCATATTATCAAGTCCCGCTTGATCATAAGGAGAAAGCCCGACTAACTCATCCGCTATTGTAGTGTTTACATTTTCACAAGCTTTTTTAACGCCTTTTCCGCCGTATCTATTATCTTTATCGCGAAGCTCTAATGCTTCTCTTTTTCCGGTACTAGCACCGCTTGGAACTATTGCGTTTGCACTTGTGCCGTCGCTTAGCGTCACGGTAGCTCTAACTGTTGGATTTCCTCTTGAATCCATAACCTCATCTGCAAAAATATTATCTATATAAATCATTCAACATCCTCCGTTTGTTCTTCTCTTAAATCATCAAGTTCAGGCAGACCAGATGTAATCAGACCTCTAATCTTATCTTCTATCTCTTTTGCAACTTGTTTATTCTCTTTTAAAAATGCCTTTGCCTTCTCTTTTCCCTGCCCTAGCTTCGTATCTTTGTAGCTAAACCAAGTTCCGCTCTTATCAATAATATCAAGCTTGACGCCGTAATCTATAAGCTCGCCCTCTTTGCTTATTCCCTCGCCAAACATTATGTCAAATTCGGCTTGTTTGAAAGGCGGAGCAACTTTGTTTTTGATAACTTTTGCTTTTACTCTATTTCCGATTGAGTCTTCGCCTTGTTTTAGGGTCTGGACTCTTCTTATATCAATCCTTACACTTGCGTAAAATTTAAGTGCATTTCCGCCAGTGGTTGTTTCAGGCGAGCCATATCCCATCATTCCAATTTTCATACGAATTTGGTTGATAAAAATAATAGTTGTTTTCATCTTGCTTACAGCACCGGTTAGCTTTCTTAGCGCTTGAGACATAAGTCTTGCTTGAACGCCCACTTGAGCATCACCCATGTCGCCCTCTATCTCGCTCTTTGGCGTAAGAGCAGCAACTGAGTCGATTACTATCAAATCAACAGCACCGCTTCTTGCTATGGTTTCTACTATATCAAGTGCTTGCTCGCCGTAATCAGGCTGCGAAACAAGA
Source organism: Campylobacterota bacterium (assembly GCA_030836705.1). Lineage (GTDB taxonomy): Bacteria > Campylobacterota > Campylobacteria > Campylobacterales > SZUA-545 > JAUPLZ01. The sequence continues at coordinate 2,263 of JAUPLZ010000306.1, read as the reverse complement.
AGATTTTCTATATCAACGCCTAGATTTTTTGCATACTTTACATCAAGAGCGTGTTCGGCATCTATAAATGCACAAGTTCCGCCCTTTTTTTGAGCTTCTGCTATGATTTGAAGAGTCAAGGTAGTCTTCCCTGAACTCTCTGGTCCATAAATCTCTACAATTCTTCCTTTTGGAACTCCGCCTATACCAAGGGCGACATCAAGTCCTAAAGATCCGGTACTTATGGCTTCGATTTCTACTATCGGCTTATCGCCAAGACGCATCAAAGTCCCTTTTCCGAATGTCTTATCAATGGCTTTTAAGGCTGAATCTAAAGCTTTTTGTTTATTCTCATCCATTTGTTTAAACCTATTATAAATTTTTGGTATATTGTACCTTTTGAACCCTTTTTTTACAATCCATTGTATTGGTCCATAACATAGGTACTTGGGATTCTGATTACACGAGGCTACTTTACCTACGCTTTCGCGCTAGCATTTGCTACTTTTTTTATAAAAAGTACCTCAAAAAAGCGTATTGCGGTTGTGTTTTTTAACACAATTTTTTTACTCTCATTGGCTAAAAATCAAAAACTCATCTTTGATTCAAACAGTTTGATTTTCTTTACGCCAGTGCTCGAAAAAATTGCTAAAACACAAAGCAATACAAAGAAAGATGGATTGTCTGGTTTGATAAAAAGCAGCCCGACATAAACGATGTTTAAATATCAATAATTTTTAATTCAAATTTACCTTTTATAAATTCTGCTTTTTTAAAATTTACATGATTTAATCCGTATTTTTTACAAAGACATTTAATAACATCTATTTCATCTGTAGTTGTCCCTGCTCCAAAAATTATAGAGGTTAAAGAAGATTTATTGAAATTTTTGTTACCACTTTTTTCTAAATCTATCATCCGATACTCTTCTTCATAAGCCCAATCTTTTGCTTTTGTAGTTAGTTCTTTTTCAAATTGTTTATTTCTTTCTTTACCTGTTTTGGTATATGATAAAAGCGCATAGCTTCTGTCACATGGATAGTCAATTTTAAAAGGAAATGCTCGAAATAAAGGGTAGTGTAAAATAATTTCTGTAAATTCCAGAATCAGCTATGATAAAAATAAAAGGATCATAGAAGATGGAATTGAAAGGGAAAAAATTAGAGTTGGATTTAGAGGAGTTGATGCCGTTGCTTATGACGAACAAGCAAGAGGCGTTTCGTCATATGGGAGAGAAACTTTTAAATTCAGTGTTGGAAAAAGAGTTTGAGAGTTTTATAGGTGCTTCTAGGCATGAGAGAAGCGATGAGCGGTCAGATTACAGAAACGGTCATAAAGAGAGACAGCTCAAGACAACGCTGGGTGAGTTGAACCTGCTTCGTCCTTATGCAAGAAGCGGTAAGTTTGAGACAAAGCTCTTTGAAAATTATTCACGCATCGATAAAGCACTGGTGTCGATGATTGTAGAGAGCTATCTTAAAGGGGTTTCAACAAGAAAAGTTGAGTCCATAGTCTCAGAGCTTGGGATTGAACTCTCTCATGCAACAGTGAGTAATCTCTCCCATGAGCTTGATGAGCTGATAACAGAGTTTAGAACATCACCGCTTAGAGAGTATTATCCCTACCTTTATACGGACTCAGCGTATCTCAAGGTGTTCAACGGTTCAAGGTTTGTTTCGATGGCTGTGATGATTGCCGTTGGTGTTAATGATGACGGATATAGAGAGATTTTAGATATTGATATTATTCATGAAGAATCGTTTGCAACTTATAAAGGTTTCTTTGAAACTTTGAAAGAAAGAGGATTGAAGAGAGTAGATTTAGTTATCAGTGATGGGCATAAAGGAATCAAAAAAGCTGCCGCCCAAAGTTTCACAGGCTCAAGCTGGCAGCTATGCAGTATACACTTTAAGCGTAACCTGATAAAAATTGTACCAAAAAAAGAGATAAACGGAGTTTTAGAATATCTAAATGATGTCCTAAAATCTAAAGATGCCCAGGAAGCGCACAGTGAAGCACATGGCATGATAGCGACCTATGAGGATAAATTTCCTCGTCTAGCAAAATACCTGAGCGACAATATCGGGGATGTAATGACATTTTTGGCATTTCCAAAATCTCATCATAGAAAAATTCACTCTACAAACCTTGTAGAGCGTTTTAACAAAGAGATCAAAAGAAGAACCAAAGTCGTAGGCGCTTTTCCAAATGAGGGTTCTGTACTGCGTTTACTAGTACCTCTCGCTGTTGATACTAATGCTAAATGGCTTGAGAGAAAATATGT